>JAAZYJ010000307.1 GCA_014239715.1 Flavobacteriales bacterium | reverse complement strand
GATCATATAGAGGTCCTGCTCTCCATTGCCATCATCACGAAAGGAAGAAAAATAAGCCCTTGTTCCATCAGCTGACGGAACAAAGAAAACATCGTCTCCAACGGTGTTTATCGGATAGCCTAAGTTTCTAGGTTCAGACCATATCCCGTCCTCTGACAATTCTGAGGTGAATACATCAAACCCTCCCATCGAGTTGTGTCCTTTCGACGAAAAGTAAATTGTTTTTCCATCCGGATGCAGGTACGGTCCTTCCTCATCATAGGGGGTGTTAATTGTTCTCCCGACATTTTGCACATCGGCCCAGTTACCATTTGGCAATTTTTTCATGAGATAAATGTCACGCCCCCCTACTCCATCAGGTCTGTCAGAGACAAATACAATCGTTTTACCGTCTGCACTGAGTCCTGCATGTGAATCCCAATAATCTGAGTTAATTGCCGCATCCAATTGTGTTGGTACGCCCCATTTTTCACCGTCTAATTTCGACTCATAAATCGTACCGCCACCTACGTCATCAAATTTGTACAGCAGCATGTCTTGCCCGTTTGGAGAGACATAAATACATGCCTCATGACCATCGAGGTTTAGCTCATCGATTGGAACCGGATCATCCCACCCCTGAGAGTTTTTTGCTGACACGTAAATGTCTTCTCTGTATTTACTGTCTTCATCGACTGTCTCTCCTCCAATGCTTCCTTTTCTCCTTGAAGTAAAAAACAACAAGCTTTCATCAGCCGTAATAAGCGGTCGGTATTCAGGATAAATTGTATTCAGTTTGCCCCCTAAAGCGTGCAGGTTAGCATGAACCGGATTTTCGTATAGCTGTTTCGCATTCCGACTCAAGCGTATGTCTCTGTTTATAGATTCTATTGCTTCGGTGTTCGCTTCATTCAGCACCTCTTTGTACTCTACATATTTTGCAATTGCCTTGTCGAATTCATAATTGGCATGGTATGCCTGCCCCAGGTGCCAAACGGATTCAACAGGGGCATTTTTCTCTTTGTGGTTCTTTACTTTGTAGTAGGCAGTCAAACTCTCCTGACACGCCAACAAGTAGTTGATCGCCTTACTTTTCTGATTCTGTGATTGCAAATAGCAATAGCCAATTATCGACTTCACATTAATATTCCCGGGATATTTTTCATCCAGCTCCAAAAAAGTTGCGAGTGCTTGGTCGTACTCCTCATTTTCCAAGGGCACATAAGCTGCATAAAAATCCGTTTTAAAATTCTGCGCAGATGCTCCTGTAATTAGGAAAAGAAAGGCTGCTATGAAGGTTAGTTTAAATAGTGGTCTCAAAACAATTTTGTGTTAGATGAAGATCAATTTGTATTTGCTGAAGATCAAATTATGTCCGAAGATATTTCATTTATTGCAAATGAGCCAAAAAAAGCCAGATTCAAACATTATTATTCCACGATTTGGAAGACTGGTCGTAATTTAAAAAGCGATTGCTCCTTTCTTTTTATCGTGTCCTCTCTACTTATATACTGAGTGTGGATCTACTGCAAGAACATTCGTGAACTAAACGATAAAAGACTCCTCCCGGAGTCTTTTATTGAAGAAATTGTGCTTAAGAAAGCACTAGAGCATGGAAAATCTTTCTAAATACATTTGGCTAATTGGCCCTGGTATTACCATGATACCACGAAAATGTCTAATGTTCTCATTGTTTACTTGTTTGTGTTAATTAGAACACCAATCTAACCCTATATATTTCTTCAGACAAGACCAAATGTAGGTGGGGGTATGATGGTTCAATGAATGGTTCTGTATCTGCATTTAACGGCAATTGAAATTTTCTTACATTGTTTGCGATGAGAATAAGGACTTTGATAGTAGATGACGAATTGCTTGCAAGAGAGAACTTGAAAATTCTTTTATCTGAATATTGTGATGACGTTGAAGTTGTTGGAGAAGCAGATTCTGTTGATACAGCGCTGGAAGCAATAAAGACCTTAACCCCGGATTTGATATTTCTGGACATACGTATGCCATCCGGCATTGAGGGGTTTGATCTATTAGATCAGATTGAATCAAAGAAGTTTCTGGTTGTATTTGTTACAGCCTTTAAAGACTACGCAGTAAAAGCGCTGAATGCAAGTGCAATTCATTACATCCTCAAGCCTGTTGATATTGAAGACCTTCAGAACGCAGTAAAGAAAGTAGCTGATTATATAGAAATGCAGAGGTCCCTTCCTGTTTCCTCGTTCAACTACAATGCGCTTCTTGAGAATTTAACAATGTCTTTGAAAAAAGAGAGAAACGATCGGATAGCAATTCATCACAGCAAGGGTGTTAAGCTAGTACAAACACTTGATATAATGCGCCTGGAAGCCAATGGTAATTGCACCAATATTTATTTTAAAAACAGCAGTTCTTATCTGGATACCCGGACATTAAAAGTATACGAAGAGCTGCTTCCCCCAAATTTTAGAAGAACGCATAAATCGCACATTGTCAACATGAATAAGGTCAAGGAGTATGTCCATACAGACGGTCACAGAGTTATCCTGGAAGACAACAGCTCGGTTCCGGTTAGCCGGGGCAAACTCTCCGAGCTCCTTACTTATCTCAAAAAATTGTAGTTGAATAAACAAAATATACCATTCAATCATTGTGACATACATTAAAATAAATTGCTCCAACTTCTGACAGAAGAATAACGTTTATTGATAGTATAATTGTAAACCACAAGCCCCGACTTATGAGTATTAAAGCCCTAATTGTTGACGATGAATTCAACTGCAGAAACAACCTCGAGATCCTAATCAATGACTTTTGCTATGACCTAACTGTGATAGGCCAGGCTGATTCTGCACTAGAAGCTAGAAATTTAATTGAGACCCTCAAACCTGACATTGTATTTTTGGATATTGCTATGCCTGGAGAGGATGGTTTTTCATTATTGAGATCCATTCCGCACAGAGATTTCGTAGTAATATTTACTACTGCATATAACGAATATGCCTTAAAAGCCTTCAAGGAGAATGCAGTCGATTATCTGGAAAAACCGATCAATATTGATGAACTGGTTAATGCAACCGAAAAGGCTAAGCTCTTGCTTGATAATCCCAAGCAAGAAGGTGATTCATTGGACAAGCTAATTCAAAAAGTACTGGAACAGAGCAATTCAGCCAAGATCAGCATACCAACTCGAGACGGCTATGTTATCGTAGATGAAAAGGAGATCGTTCACTTAGAAGCAAGCGATAATTACACAATGATCTTTTTAACTTCTGGCAGGAAGCATTTGAGCAGCAAGAACATAAAAGTGTATGAGGAGAATTTGGATCACTTTCGGTTTTTTCGAACACACAAATCACACATTATAAACATGAAGGACCACTTAAAAGAGTTTTCCAGATCAAATGGGAATATGGCTATGCTAACAGATGGCAAATCCGTTCCCATTTCCCGGCGCAAACTATCAGATTTCATTGGTCGAATCAATACATTCTAATGCTTCGAGTACTGCTCAGCTTTATTTTTAGTCTATCTTGTTATCTCTCCTGTGCTCAACAGTATAGTTTCATTCAGTATTCCCGGGCTCAAGGATTACCCCAAACCCAAATTAGTTCAATCGTTCAGGATTCACGTGGTTACCTTTGGATAGGTACTGTGGGGGGGCTGAGTCGTTTCAACGGAATTGAGTTCAGTAATAGCTCCAAAGCAGATGGGCTTCTTGACAATCAGGTAAATTGTCTTTTTGTGGATAGCGCTGACCGCATATGGGTCGGAAACAATGGTGGCATATCAATAACAGATGGGAATCAAACAACTGGGTATAATTTCCAGGAAGAGCTGTCCAAGGTAAGTGTTCGTTGTTTGTTAATTAAGGATGAGAAATTATATATGGGGTCAAGGTCGGACGGTTTGTTCTGTTGCTCATTGGCCAACATTGAAGATACAATAAAGGAAATCAGAAGAATTGGCGACAGATCATGGAAAATAAGGGACCTAATGCTCCACAAGGGGCAACTTCTGGTTGCATCAGACCACGGATTACGAAAATTAGCTGGTGACTCTCTTGTATCCTTCCAGGAAGAATTTGACAAGCTGAACGTTAGTGGCATTGATCATCAGGACAATGACTTGTGGATAAGCACAATTCAGAGTGGTGTTTTTCACTATGCAGGTGATACTATCACTATTTATAATGAACAAAATGGAGGAATAAGAACCAATAAGACGAGGAGTGTAATTATTGATAAGAATGGGGAGCCGTGGGTAGGGACAAGAACCGGACTGGAACATTTCAAGGGAACCCGTTTTATTACGTTTAGCACAAATAACGGTTTATTAAACGATAACATTAAGGTAGTTTATGAAGATCTCGAAGGAGACATTTGGATAGGGTCTGATGGTGCAGGAATATTCAAGTTTTCCGGGTACAGGTTCATCGCCCTTACCGAAAAAGATGGGCTGGCAAGCGATCTGGTAATGTCATTTACAGAAGATAGTTCGGGTGTTTGGGTCGCGACTTACGGAGGTGGAATTAGTTATTACAAAGGAGATCAGATTTTGAACTATGAGGCCAATGAAATGTTGTCCAAT
>JAAZYJ010000220.1 GCA_014239715.1 Flavobacteriales bacterium | reverse complement strand
CATTAACTTAGTGAATTTTTTGATTGAAAGGTCAAGTACCCGATAATCGCATCAAAAACATCGATAGTTGTTAATGAAATAGACTATTTTTGACGTTCAGAAAAATGGTATGATATTTCCAATAGTGGCATATGGGGATCCGATATTGAGGCAAGAATGTGATGAGCTGGAAGAGGGAATGGATGTGTTGAAACTCAAGGACGACTTGTTTGAAACTATGTACGATTCAAGAGGAGTAGGTCTGGCAGCACCGCAAGTAGGGAAAAGTATACGAGCTTTTGTCATAGATGCCTCCGGATTTGCTGATGATGAACCGGAAAACGATGAGGAGGCCGAAGAGTTCGAATTTTTACGCGATTTCAAAAGAGTTTGTATTAATCCTATTATTGAAGAGGAGACCGGACCGGAGTGGGGTTTCTCTGAAGGATGTCTCAGTATTCCCGGTATTCGAGAAGAAGTATTTCGTAAAAAACATATCGTTTTAAGCTACTTTGACGAGAACTGGGAATTGAAGGAGGAAAAATTAACCGGATTAGCGGCACGGGTAGTGCAGCATGAATACGATCATCTTGATGGCATTTTGTTTACAGATCATTTGAGTCCGCTTAAAAGAAGGCTTTTGAAGTCACGCCTGAATGATATTTCAAAAGGGACCGTCGATGTGAAGTACAAAATGCGTTTTCCAGTTAAAAGAAGATAGAATAATGAGAAAGTTTGTTTTACAATTGACAATTGCAACAATGTTGTTTTCATGTGGATCTGATGAACCAGTGACAGAGGTTGGAATCGTTTCAGCTGATGCACCCACTGATAAATTGCTATTTGAAGACATTGTAAAGCATCACAATAAGCTTTTGAATAACGACGGAACAGCAAATAAATTGATGGCTACAGAGCTGTATGATATGGCAGTTGATTACCTGGACAAGTTTCCTAATTCCGAATCCAGATTTGAAGTAATGGAATATGCCAGAGCTGCATCTGCAGGTGCAGATAAATTCAGAGACACAGATCGGATACTGAAAATGATGATAGACGAATTTCAGGATCACGAGTTGAGACCTGAAAAGATGAGTCTCAGAGCATTCACATTGTGGCACTTGGGTGACGTTGAGGGATCAACCAAAATCTACGAACAAATCATTCAGGAATACCCCAACAGCGATTGGGCCAGTGATGCCAAAGGCAGTTTGAGAATGAACGATCTGGGGACTGAGGATGGGAAGCTGCCGGCTTATTTTGAAAAACCGCAATAAAAAACCCTTTACGATAACCTCAAGCTTTTAAAGCTTTGAAATAGGCTTTTAAGATAACATCATTATCTAACCTGGGAGTAAACACTTCCAGTAAGCTCGGCCTATTATTATCTTCAATGTTGAAGAATTGTTCAAGCTCATTTTCAAGTTCTTTTGTATTGGATGCTTTGTGATAGTTGATGTTGAATTGTTTGGCGATGTACTCGGCCGTCATGGATTGTTTAGTTTCAAAAAACTCCTCCAGGTGATCGGTAGTTTCCGGACCGGGAATAATTCTGAAAATACCCCCACCGCCATTATTGATCAAAATTACTTTAAAGTTTCCCTTCAGGTGATCGTTCCAGAATGCGTTGGAATCGTAAAAGAAGCTCATATCACCGGTTATTAAAGTATTCAGTTTAGAAGAGCGAAATGCCATTCCGGCTGCTGTAGACGTGCTTCCATCAATGCCACTGGTACCGCGATTTGCATAGTATTCGACACCGCGAATTTGATTGTATAGCTGCACATAGCGTACCGCTGTACTGTTTGACATGTGTAGCATCGAATCGTTCGGAATATATTCTAATATCGAATAGAAAGCCTTTAAATCACTAAATTCTGTATTGGAGACAAATGCAATATGTTTTTGTTCGATCAGCAGATCTTTTCCTTTCCACAAAGTGCCATAACCACTATTGATTGGTTCTATTTTGCCTTTAATACGATGAAAAAAATGGCTGGGAGAACAGGTAATTCGTTTGGTCAAGCTCTGAAAGGTATCTAAATGGCCATCATGCTCCGATATGTGCCAATGTTCTTCGGGTTTGTTTTCTCTTAACAGCGATTTGATTTTTTTACTAATAATGGCTCCACCTATCGTAATGAGAATTTCAGGCTTGAAATTTGGCAATGCATCCGGAGTAATTGTGGTAATTGTACGATCGATGGCCCCAATAAATTTAGTGTTCCACAAATTAGCTGTTGTTTCAGTAAGAAGGGCAACAGATGGATCTTCTAATATGATATTCAAGGACTCTTGCAGGCTTTGATCCGGCGGTAGCTGCCCACACAGTATCAACTTTCTCTGTGAAGAATTCCATGATAAGGAAAGTTCTTCAATCTGGCTGTCAGAAAGTACGTTGTTACAAGTAACGGTATGGATTACTTTTGGAGGGGTTGAGCTATTGGTTTTACCATACAAGTCTTCGCGCATAGGGAAATTAATATGTACCGGTCCCGATTGGCGAAGACACAAGTCCAGTGCCTCGTTTACAATTCTTCCTCCGCTCCATACCTCATCACTGTGCGTCGCTTCCTGTGGGAGCTCATAGGAGCCCAATACAAAATTGTGAAACACATTTTTCTGCACAATGGTCTGGCCATCTCCCTGGTCGACCCATTCTACAGGCCTGTCTGCAGTGATCACCAGTAACGGTATACGTTGATAAAATGCCTCTGCAATAGAAGGGGCATAATTCAGGCTGGCAGTGCCACTGGTGCAGCATATGGCCACTGGCGTTTTACTCTTCTGAGCCATTCCGAGCGCAAAAAATCCGGCGCAGCGTTCATCGGGTACCGAAAGGCAATCGATGTCCTTATGTTCGTTGAAAGAAATGGTCAATGGTGCATTTCTTGACCCCGGTGATAAAACAACGCTGTCTACCCCTTTTGCAGCGCATAGATCAACGAGATGATTTACTAAAGTTTTATCTGACCGCACACGGTAAAGTTCTACATTTTTTCAACAACTCCTAATATTGTTGCGACCTTCATTTCTGTCTCTTCCCATTCTTTTTCGGGAATGGAGTCTTTAGTGATCCCTCCACCGGCATATAGGTGAATTCGGTTCTTATCAGATTTAAGGCATCGAAGATTCACGTATAATTCATCAATATCCCGGTGATTTATTGGTCCCAGAAATCCGCTATACAATTCTCTATCATGCGGTTCTGAAGCTAACACTCTTCTTTTTGACAGTTTTTGTGGTAAACCACAAATAGCAGGAGTCGGATGCAGGGAATTTATAATAACCTCACGTTGGACATCTGTTTCGAACTCAAAACTGGTGCAAATATGGACTACATTTCCAGCACGAGAAGTATATGGCCCAATTGTGGCACTTTCGATTTCCATTTGACCCAACGTATTTGCTATAAAATCACTAACCAGCTGTTGTTCTTCTTTTTCTTTTTGCTTCCACCGGGTTTGTTTATTCGCTGGCAGGGTTCCTGCCAATGCCATTGTGGTAAATTTTGTTTTATTTCTTGTGAGAAGGATCTCCGGACTAGCCCCGATCCAGGTTCCGAATGCAGGTGAATTTGCCAGATAAACAAACGCATTTGGATAAGCTATTCTTAATTCGTGAAATATTTCGTTAGCTGGAACATTCGACGGAAAAGATCTGATGCGAGACAGAATAATTTTTTCAAGTTCTGCATTGCATTCTTCAATATAACTTGAGCATATCTTGACATAGTCAGACTTCGTAAGATTGATCGGGTTTGTTTCAGATAGTGAGGTGAATTCAAACGCTGGGTTAGTGCATTTTGATTCAGCAGCAATGAAATAGGCGTCGCCGTTATTGTCAAATCTTGATATAAGAAAGCCCGGATCCGTTGGTAGTTTGTCCAGAGAAATAGTGAACACCTTTCCTTGAACAAACTCGAAATCAATGTCTCCAGGGCAGCTATAGCAAACAAAAGAATCTTGAGGACGAAGTAACATGCTATTATTTCTTTCTGTCTAGAACAAGCATGGTAAGTCTGCATATTGAAATCAACTTTTCATTTTCATCTCTTATTTCAATATTCCAGATATGCGTGGTTTTTCCTTTGTGCACGATGGTGCCTTTTCCATAAACAAAGCCGCTGTGTACGCTACCAACATGATTTGCGTTGATCTCAAGTCCGACAGCCGTCTGCCGTTTAGGATTGATCATTAAATAGGATCCTGTGCTTCCAATCGATTCAGCAAGAGCTGCGCTTGCTCCTCCGTGCAACAAACCCAAGGGTTGCTGGGTTTTTTCATTAACCGGCATTCTGGCAATTATATGGTCATTACCGATCTCAGTAAATTCAATTCCAAGATTTTCAAGCAAAGTATCTTTGGAAACAGCATTCAAGTGTTTGGTAGTAATATCATCAGGTATCATGAGTCAAAATTAGGAAATAAAGGGGGCATCTTCGAGACGCTGGATTTTTTTATTTCCGTGGACTATTGACCGGTCAGAATAATTCTTCTAATCACATGGTCATCTCCTGATACCATTCGCATTAAATACAGACCTGCCGTGTTATCGCTCAAGTCTACACTAATTCTGATGTCAGTGCCTTTCGCTTTGCTGCTTTGAACCAGTTTGCCCAAAGCATCATGAACTTGCAATTCGATCTCTAAAGCATTGTGGTTGTTCATGTCGACCTGTACTAAGCCATTACTGGGATTTGGATATATAATCATTTCTAAGCTGGAAAGATTCTCATGTATAGCCACTTCATCTAAAACGATAATGGTTATGGTATCTGTTCCTGTGCATGAACCGAGGGTTCCGTTAAGTACAACGGTGTAGGTTCCAGTTGCTGTGTACAAGTGTGTAGGGCTTAATGAAGATGATGATGCGCCGTCTCCGAAATCCCAATTGTAGGTAATAGCTGGAGAACCGATGTTGCTGAAATCTACAGAAGCTCCTAGGCTTAAATAAACTGTGGTAGCTGAAGCACTGATTATCAGATTTGGTGTAGGAAGTACTGTAATTACTGATGAAGCCACTGCTCCGGTACAAGGACCGTTAGAAGCAACAACAGAGTACGTTGTGGTACTTATAGGTGCCACCGTTATTGATTGTGTTGATTCTGAAGTATTCCAGAAATAGTCAGCGCCACCATTTGCGGTTAATGTTACGGTTTGACCTGCACAAATTGAAGTGTCGTTTGATACTGTTGTTGTAGGCGTACTAGCAACGCTAACCGAAACACTGGCGCTGTCCAGACAACCGAAGGCATCCTCAATATATACCGTATAGGTTATGGAGCTTGTAGGAAAGTCTGTAAAAGAAGCAGTGTTCTGTCCAGTATTCCAATAATAATTCAGCCCGCCTGAAGAGGATAATGTGACAGGATCTCCTGCACAAATTGAAGTGCTTGAAGCCGACGCGTTAGCCGTTACTCCGCCTGAACTTGGTGCTAGTATCTGGGACGTTGATTCGGAACAAGAGCTTATAAGATCATGCACCACTATGCTATAGTTGCCACTTGGAAGGCCACTAAAAAAACCTGCAGTTTGGAATGTGACGCCGCCATCAATACTGAATTCGTAGGAACCGGATCCACTTGGAACCGTAATCGTAATTGTTCCGTCAGAGCCGATACAGGTTGGATCAGTGCTGTTGATAGACAAAATTAGAGTGGTAGATAATCCAATTGTAGAGGTAGTATTTCCTGTACAAGGAATGGACAGGTCATTGACAATAACGGAATAACTGCCGGCAGCTAATCCTGTAAATACTGATGAGGTTTGGAACGTAACGCCCCCATCTATGCTGTATTCATAATCGCCTGAACCTCCCGATGCGGAGATATCTATTGCTCCGTCATTACCAGCACAAGATTCAATTTGTTCTGTCGTTGAAACACTTAATCCTGAAGTGGTACCGGTAATTACTGCGTTATCAATAGAGGTACAGCCACTTGAGATATCGTTGACTACGATATCGTAGGTTCCGGCGGATAGCCCGGGAAACGAGCCGGAGGTTTGAAAAGTCACACCACCATCTATACTGTACTCATAGCTGCCGGAACCTCCGGTGGCAGCGATGTCTATGGAGCCGTCATTGCCGGCACAAGTCGGGTCTACCGATGCAGTGGCAAGGGTTGGTCCACTTGTAATAACCACTTGAACAGAATCCAGATCTTGACCGCTGCATGCACCGAGTGCGTAAATGTAATTCATGTAAGTTCCTGGAGAAGAATAGCTTACTGTTTCTGTTCCATTGGTTCCCGTAGAAGGGCTTCCACCTGTAAAAAACCAACTGAATCCCGTAGCGTCAGTTGAAGATGTACCATCAAAATCAACAGATTGACCTGCACAAACGGTTGATGGATTGACAGAAACACTGGCTCCAACGGGTATATCCGTTACAAATGGATTAATATAGAGTGAAAATGTAACGCCTCCACCCCACGCCGTTTCCATATCATGCCAGGTTAGATCATTCCATTGTTCATAGGCCGTATTTGTCCCTACTGTGATCAGGTTTTGAACTACACCCACCGTATCTCCGACGCCGAAAGAAGTAAAATCAATACCTACATAGAAGTCTGCTCCTGCGGAATTAACAGGAGAGTTGAATAGTAAATTGACAACCCCTTGATTACCAGGGCCCCCAAGAGCGGACTCAATCGAAGACATAGAATATGATGCGCGACCAAGTTCTGTCCCGGGCAATCCGCTGGCATCGTCCCATACCACAACATCCAGACTTGAGGCGTTACCACCATCTTTCACGTTGAAAAGAAAAACCTGCGCACCCGTTACATGAGTATATGGGGAATACCCTGAATACTTTTCTGCTTTAGCCAGGTCTCCGTAGGTGTTAACTCCTGTTATGTATCCCCCTCCAGATGCACCATAGACGGTTAGCGTCATTGTATCAGAAATATTTGATAGGGTATCACAGCCGGCTGAAGGGATAACGTTGATCGTGAGTGTTGTACTGCATGACCCGATGCTGTTGGAGGCATTCAAGGTAACTGTATAGGTTCCGGGCGTGCCGAATACAATTCCGGTCGGATCCTCTAAACTGGAAGTTGCGGGTGAACCACCGCCTCCAAAATCCCATGCCCAAGTGTCGGGAATTCCTGTGGAATTGTCGTAAAAATCAACGGATCCTCCAGCGGTAATTGTTGTTGAACTCGCTGATATTGCACAGACAGGCGGCCCTGTTGCATTGCACTTGTCAGATAACAAAAGGCTACTCCTTTCAGCCACAGTGCTGTTCATGGTTGTATTCATAACATTGGCTTGATCCTGAGTGAATAAGGCATAGCAATTACTATAATCCATAAAGTTTTCATACTGTGTTTCAATTGAACCGCATGTACTAAAACTAGAAGGACAGCTGAATGAATAGTTGAAAAAAGGGCCCGCAGTGAAAGGGGTGTCTGAAAGACCATCATCATCTCCGCAAGTTCCTGAACCTGTACCTTCCCAAGTATGGTTCAACCCAAGAAAATGCCCCATCTCATGCGTCAGGGTGCGGCTCGATGGAGTGGATAGCTGATAGTCGATCACAATTCCATCCCAAAATACCGGTATGAAATTAGATGGTAAGTACGCGTATCCAGCAGTACCTTAACTTGCGCCGTTCGTAATATCACAGATCCAAACGTTTATGTAGTCTGCTCTTGGCCAGGGATCAGCACCTCCTGTGGAGGCCTCCTTCATTTTATTTTCTTCTCCACCATTTGAGTCGTACCAACCCTCTGTAGTGCTGACTCGTTCAACGCCGGGTTCAGCAAGCATGTTGCCTGCCGGATCCTGCAATGCCAGACAGAAAGACAGTTCTACATTTGCAGCAGTAAACCCATATGTAGTTGTGTGGGTAGTTACGGCATCAGTATTCAACAATTGAAAATCGTCATTCAGCACATTTAAATAATTCTGAATTGTACTATATGCTACATTTTCAGCTGGATTGACCGGGTTGTGAACAATATGGAAGATAATGGGAATAGGCCCCCTAAGTGCTTTCATTGCAACATAATTTTCGGCTGCTTCAAATACTCCTTCTTTGAATTCAAGGTATTCTTGTTCAAAACCGTTCTTTGAAAGGAATTTGTTCGTCAAATTATGTGAATTACAATAATGCTCGTTAGCTGTGCTGCTGTTTACCGCTTGATTGCGAGAATGATCACTGGAGTGAATTTTGAATTTTGCTGTTTCAAGAGCTCTAGACGAAACAATCTGGGTTGAAACCGAATTTTGAAGTGGCTGGGGGGCCTGTGCGTGAATAACTGAAATATACAGCAATGCCAGCACAACAGTGAAAATTGACCTAATCATGTTCTAAAATGTTTACTTTAATGCTTTGTAAATATATTGAATTAAATCCTTGAATTCAAGGTGTATTGAGTAGCCCTGTTTGCTACATGTCTTTATTGTATAGTTAAGAATTGCACTATGACAAGAATTTGTGTTGTTGAAGACGAGCTGTCGATCTCCCAGTTATTGGAGATCAATTTAACCCTTGAAGGGTATGAATGTGAGGTGCATGCAGATGGTAAATCCGCTTTGGAGGCAATTCAGTCGAAAAAATTTGATTTGATATTGCTTGATGTCATGTTGCCACTGGTAGACGGCATTAATGTCTGTGAAATTATTCGCTTGAAGGACAATGATATTCCGATCTTAATGTTGACGGCTAAAAATAGCAGTCAGGACCGGATCGATGGTCTTCGCGCCGGAGCGGATGATTATTTAGTAAAACCGTTCAATCTTGAAGAGCTGTTATTGAGGGTGGGAAAGTTGCTGAAAAGAGCTGTTCCAAAGACCAATGAAATGTACAATGAGTTTAGCTTTGGTCAATTTAATATCAATTTTCTAACCTACGAAGTGAACAACACAAAAGGCCTGGTGACCACTTTGTCAAAAAGACAAATTATGCTGATCAAATTATTGATCGACAGGCAGGGTAAAGTTGTAAGCAGGCAGGAAATTTTAGAAAAGGTATGGGGATTTGATGTGTACCCGACTACTAGAACAATTGACAATTACATCGTTGAATTCAGAAAGATATTTGAACGAAACCCTAAAAATCCAGTTCATTTTTGTTCGGTTCGTGGAGTAGGGTACAAGTTTTCCCCCTGATCAGAATTGGCTTCGACAATTTTAGTAGTTACATATAGGCAACCATTTATAGCTGCCTTCCGTCTTTTAATGTGTAAGGCCTGGTTTAGTACCGGGCCGAGCGCTAATTTTTTTCTGGTTTTTTTATTTTCCTTGCTCTGAAACCCGAGATGCCCCACCTTCTCGGGTTTTCTTTTTCCCATTGATCACAAACAAACTTGGCAATATTTGGAATCGTGCTTGTGTGCCAATTTAACTGTGGGATTTGTCATATCATCAATAATTTTACTCAGATACTTTTCAAATGAGGTGCGAAATTCGACCCCGAATGACGTTGAATTCTTTATTTGGCCACGATAGAGCAATTGTTTGTTGTTTTTTACAGCGATGATCCAACTGTTAATTTCAACATCCGAATTTAGTTTACCGTAGATGTACGAATAAAAAGCCAATTGTAGTGATATACCATTTGTCGCTGCAACTTCTGCTGTGAGGTCAAGGGGTTTGACGCTCGCTTCGTTTACGCTCCCGGTCTTATAGTCAATCAGCCTTATTATGCCGTTTCTGCAGTCAACTCTGTCTATTGTTCCATTTACATTGACCTGAATCTTCTTGCTCTCCATCTGATAAGGAAAGGAAGTCTTTACTTTTTGTTCTGTGCCGAGAATTTCGATAGAAGAACCGCTTTCTAGATCACGGATATCCGACATTATGACTTTTTCAATTTGAGTGATTGCAATTTCTTTTGATAGATAGTTGATACCCAGGAGCCTTTTTTGATTCAGGTGTAATTTGAAACGGGTCTCAGTCAATGCCGATACATCTTTCAGATCGTTTCTAAGAATTGTTGCATTCAATTGTTGACCTATGTAGGGGGTGTACAGATCTTCCAAAATATTGTGAACAATAATTCCCATTGAACTGTCTTCGATATCTTCCTGTACGTTATCATCTTCTCGAATCCCGCATATGTAGGTATAATAAAAGTCAAGAGGGCAACGGATGAATTTATTGAGTGCCGACACAGACAACCCCTTTCCTAAGAGGTGTTTTTCCAGTAGATCATAGAAAAGTTGGTCTTTCTGTACAATGTTTTCAACTGGTTTATTACCAAGGGGTGTTTTGAATTTGCGATAATTGATATTTGCATCTTTGAGTTCTTCCTCCAATTGCAACAAGAATCGACTTTTTTCGCCCGATCCAAATCGATCTGTTAAGGGAGAATAAATTAGATGAACGTTTCTTGCTCTTTGCAACAATCGAAAGAAGTGATTACTCATAACCGCATCTTTTTCTCTTGTGCTTGGTATGCCGTGGTGTTTTTTTAAGTCATAAGGAAGGATGGAGGTGTCGTGAATTCCCCTTGGAACGACACCCTCATTCAGCGAAAGCACAATTAGGTTTTCAAAGTCGAGAGCCCGTGATTCCAATAGTCCCATTATTTGAAGTCCGGAAAGAGGTTCGCCGTAAAAGGACAGCTCATGGTTGTTCACCACATTATTAAATACCCTTTTGAATGTGCTGATCCGACTGATATAGGGGTACTTTGCTACTATCTGGCCTAGCTTTAATAAAGCTTCTTTTAATACAGAAAGGCTCTGAAGATTAATTTTATTTCTATCGTAATCCTTCTCTAATCTTGGATGTAAATAATCCAGTAAAAGAAGTATTGCGTTTACAGGTTCCGTTGAGAGGTCCTTCCATCGTTTGAACAATGCTGGTACATCTTTATACAATGTGATCTTATGTAAGTCGCTCCCCACAATAAAAACTTTGTTGCCTTCGCGTATTTCAGTATCGAGTACATCGAGTTCTTTTTGGAACAGGGCCCTCAGAATGGGGTGCTTAATGAACCTTAGGAACGGCTTAAAGTGGAAAGTGTCACCTTTGTTGCTTTCGTGTTTTGTTGTATTCTCCTGTAGTGAGATCAAGTGTATAATAAGAGAATGGATCTCTGTTTTGTTGATCGGGAATCCCATAGTGACATTGGCAGTTTGAACCGCCATTGGAAGTTCATGGATAAGCGGGAGTAAAAGAGAGGGCTCAGGGAGAACCACAGCGCAGTTTTCGTGTGCTGACCCTGGCACTATTTCTTCTAAGATCTGAGCGGCGATCTTGGTTTGCGCAATGCTTGACGAGCCTTCGTATATAGTAATATTTTTGTTTGTTGTATTCAGTCGATTCTGGAATTCCCCTCCTTGAAGCTCCGGGAATTTCTTAGTGATCGTGCGATAAAAGTGACCCGCCTCGTGGTATGGGTTTTCAATGTAGTGCTGATCAAGATCCCAAATTACTTTCGTTGACATGTTGTCTTTGAAACTTCGAATTATGTCAATTTCACAGGGAGATAAGGCATTCAAACCACAGAAATACAAGGATTGAAATTCCGACTCTTTAATTCCTGATTCCCTGAGTTGTCTGGCTACTTTTTTATACACGGCTCCAGTATAGCTGAACCCTTTAAGCTGTAGATGTTTGTTGAACTCGTCATACAGTGGAGCCAGCCCTTTCCAGAATGACATGTATCTTTTTTGAAGCTCCGTATGCGTGTCGGTGTTCCAGCTTTCCAGTGCCTGAATATTTCTTAGGTCTTTAAATACTTCTGCTGCTTCAAGCTGATAAAGATCGATATCATTAAAATCGGATAACAGTATTTCTCCCCATTTATAGAATTGATCAAAACTTTCGGAATTTTCACCTGTTAAGCGT
>JAAZYJ010000383.1 GCA_014239715.1 Flavobacteriales bacterium | reverse complement strand
TTACTTTGATTCGGCACTTCTTCAGGTGATTTCTCGGAAGATGTAGTTTTTGAATTAGAATTGGTCTTCATTTCGGAAGAAATATGTTTAGCATTGTCGCTTGCATCAGAATCATTTTCAAATGGCCTTTTACCAAAGACGGCCTCGAGATCATCTCTGAAAATGACCTCTTTTTCCAATAGTTTTTGTGCCAGCTGATCCAACTTATCTTTATGTTCAGATAATATTGTCTTAGCGCGTTCATACTGACCTTCAACAAGGATGCTGATCTCTTTGTCAATCAGCTTTGCAGTGTCATCGCTGTAGGGTTTGTCTATAAAAAAGTTCTGCTGACCGGAAGAATCGTAATAGCTTATGTTGCCCAGCTTGTCGTTCAATCCGTAGATAGTCACCATTGCCTGGGCCATTTTTGTAGTTCTCTCAAGGTCACTTAAGGCCCCTGTAGAGATCTGGTTGAAGACTACTTCCTCGGCAGCTCGTCCTCCTAATAGAGAGCACATCTCGTCAAGCATCTGTGCTGTTCTTGTGATCTGCCTTTCCTCCGGTAGGTACCATGCCGCACCTAGACTTTGTCCTCTGGGTACGATGGTTACCTTAACCAATGGATTTGCATGTTCCAACAGCCAGCTTACCGTTGCATGGCCTGCTTCGTGATATGCTATCGTTTTCTTTTCTTCAGGGCTAATGATCTTATTCTTCTTTTCCAGGCCTCCGATAATTCTATCGACTGCATCCAGAAAATCCTGTTTCTCCACAGAAGTTTTATCATGCCTAGCGGCGATCAAGGCAGCTTCATTACAGATATTGGCGATGTCAGCTCCTGAAAATCCGGGTGTTTGTTTAGCAAGGAACTCTCGATCCAGATCGTTGGAAAGCTTAAGAGGCTTCAGGTGTACCTCAAAAATTTCTTTTCGTTCGTTCATGTCCGGCATGTCCACATAGATCTGACGATCAAACCTGCCGGCTCGCATGAGTGCCTTGTCCAGAATGTCCGCTCTATTGGTAGCAGCAAGGATGATCACTCCGCTGTTTGTTCCAAAGCCGTCCATTTCAGTGAGTAGCTGATTCAATGTGTTCTCCCGCTCGTCGTTGCTTCCCATATTCGGGCTCTTTCCACGGGCTCTTCCGATCGCGTCTATTTCATCGATAAAAATTATTGATGGTGCTTTTTCTTTCGCCTGTTTGAAAAGATCCCTGACGCGAGATGCGCCAACTCCAACGAACATCTCTACAAAATCTGATCCTGATAATGAAAAGAAAGGAACTTTTGCCTCTCCGGCGACTGCCTTTGCCAACAATGTTTTTCCTGTGCCGGGAGGCCCCACCAGGATCGCTCCTTTTGGAATCTTTGCTCCAAGAGCCGTGTATTTTTTTGAATTTTTCAAGAAGTCAACGATCTCCTGCACTTCTTCTTTGGCACCTTCAAGCCCGGCTACGTCGTTGAATGTAACATTAGTCCCTTTTCCTTTGTCAAATAATTGGGCTCTCGATTTTCCGATATTAAAGATCTGGCCGCCGGCTCCACCTCCGCCGGACACCCTCCTCATGATAAAGATCCAAACACCGATCATAAGTCCGAAGAACAGCACCCAGGAAAGCATTTCTCTGCCCCAGTTGTCTTCAGTTGTGTAATCGTACGTGATTCCATAATTCTGTTTCCAAACATCAAGGCTATCCGAAAAAGTTTCATTATTTGGAATCTGAAACGTATAATGTGGACCGCTATTAGCTCCGCCAGTAAATGACTTATTGATGGTTTTTTCATGCATCGGGTCAGTAAGGAACTCTTTTTTTATGGTCACCTCCGCATAGGATTTGTTAATTACCATAACCCCCTCAACGTGACCTTTAGGAAGCATCTCAACCTGGAATTCAGGATAGGTAGTTTTGGAAACTCCCCCTTCCCAGCGAAATAGTGCCATTAAAATCAAAAGGACGATAATAACAATGTAAATCCAGTAAAAGTTAAAAACTGGCTTTTTGCCTGTTGGTTTATTTTTTTTGTCTGCCATATGTCAATAACTATAACTGATATTCAATTTTTTCAACGGTTGCGTCTGCCCAAAGTCCTTCTAAATTGTAAAACTCTCTTGTTTCTCTGTAGAACACATGTGCTACCACATCCACAAAATCAAGAAGTACCCATTCAGAATTCTCTTTTCCCTCAACATGCCAGGGCTTTTCTTTATGCTCCTTGCTAGTTTCTTTTTCTATTGACCTGGCAATGGCATCAACTTGCGTATCCGAATCACCATGACAAATCACAAAGTACTGGCACACAGCACCAGGAACCTCAGACAAATTCAGTACCGTTATTTCATTTCCTTTTAATTCTTGCATACCTCTTACGATGGTTTCTGCAAGAATTTTTGGAGGGCACAAGGTCTTTAAACTTTTACTCATTCAAATTTCTCTACTGCCGGGCAAAACTACTTAATTTGTTAAATTAAATCTACTTTTACCCACTGTTAATACATACGTAATGCCAACATTGTTCATCGGTCAAAACAAAATAGAATTACCTTCTGTAGAATCAACGAACAATTTTGCTGCCAATTTGATTAAAGAGACAAATGTGCTTGATGGGACTGTAATTATGGCAGATAAGCAGACAAAAGGCAGAGGTCTGTCCGAAAACACATGGATTTCTGCTCCCGGAGAGAATTTAACCTGCTCTTACGTTTTGAGACCAAATTTCCTAAAAATAGAGCATAGGTTCTTTCTTTCGATGGCGGTTTCATTAGCCATTGTTAAGGTGCTAAGGTCTTTAGGAATTGCGGCAATTATTAAGTGGCCAAACGACATATTGGTCGGTGCTCTGAAGATTGCAGGTATTTTAATTGAAAATAATATTCAAGGCGATAAGATCAATTCTTCCATTGTTGGTATTGGCTTGAATGTCAATCAGATCGTTTTCGAAAAAAGTCTCGCCGCAACATCCGTGTTTAACGTGACGGGAAAGCATCAAAACATTGGCGCCATATTGGAATTACTCAGCTCAATGCTAGAAGTCAATTATCTTAAATTAAAATCTCAACACAGAGCTGAAATCAAGCATGGATACACTTCTGTTTTGCTTGGATACCGCAAACAATTGCAGTACGAAGACGTTGCGTCCGGCACAAAGTTTTCAGGAGAGATCGCAGATGTTAAGGACTCCGGAGAGTTAATTCTTAAATGTGATTCAGAAATCCGGAGCTATTTATTTAAAGAAGTGAAATTCCTTTAGTTTGTTGGAAATACCTTTTCTAAACGATTCGCCATGTAATTGAATAGGTTTTGAAGCGGATTGAGTGCCATCATTTTCAGAAAAGGGTTAAGATCAGCGTTACAGTACAATTGGGCACCCGTTACATTTTGATCGATTACGCTCAATTTGATGTCAAGACTGAACCGTAGAGGTGAGTCTTCGGTCGAAACAAGACGTATTTCGCTGTTCTCGATTTCCCCGTTCTTTTTTAATGAAATTTTATACGTATTCTGAATTTTACAAGAAAAATGTTCACCGTTTGCCTCCCAATTTGATATGTTATCTTTTGGCAATAACAACTCATAATTATTCATGTCCTCCAAAAATGAGAATACGGAACCAATGTCGGCTGTGATCTCTGCTTTATTGCTTATAATTTCTGTCATAATTGATTACTCCAGGATTCTGGATCTTTTCTCCACATTTGGATCGATTTCAGTTCTTTCTCGTTGATGTATTTGGTTTTCAGCGCAATTTCTAAAAGGTGATCATAGTCACAAAGAACAGTTATAGGACAGCGTTCTTTCTTGAATCGTTCATAAGTGCTGTCAAAACCATAGCTGAAAATGGCTATCATACCTTTAATTGAGGCTTCTTTGTTTCGCAAAGCAGCAACAGCGTCCAGACTGCTCATGCCTGTCGAGACAAGATCTTCAATAACAACGACATCCTGACCGGGATTCACAACCCCTTCAACCTGATTTTGTAATCCATGTCCTTTGCTGGATGATCTGACATAGGCAAATCCAACGCCTAATTCTTGCGCCACTAGGGTGCCAAATGGAATTCCTCCGGTTGCAACTCCTGCAATCACCGATGGTGAAGAATAGCTGTTTTGAATAGCTTCGCACATCTCTTGTCTAATGTAGGTTCTTATATCCGGATAAGACAAAATGACCCTGTTATCACAGTAGATTGGCGATTTAATTCCGGAAGCCCAGGTAAACGGATTACTGGGTTGAAGTTTAATTGCCTTGATTTGAAGTAATAATTCAGCTACTTTTGAAGCTGTTTCGGGTCTGAAAATCATAGCCGCAAATGTATAAAGTTTTTATAAACGATAAACCTCTTTTTTTTCTTTCGAGCCTTGAGGGAATTGCTGTTTCTGAAGGTGTGGGAATAATGGAGTATGACCCTACATTGGTTCTGGATGACTTTTTTGACTACCATGATCACAATATGTCTACGTTAGTACTGGGTAGTAAAACCGACTGGAAGAACTTTTGCACATTATTTTTGCCGATCAAAGCCGCGGGCGGATTGGTTCGAAACAAGGAAGAATTCCTTTTTATTTATCGAAATGACAAGTGGGACTTGCCAAAAGGTAAAATGGAACACGGTGAAATGCCTGAAGAAGCTGCCGTTCGTGAAGTGATGGAGGAATGCGGCATAGAAGTGCCTGAATTATTGAATATGTTAATTGAAACTTATCACACTTATTTTCACAATGGAAACTGGATGCTAAAGCAAACGTATTGGTATCTTATGGAATACAGTGGAGATCGCACGTTGACTCCTCAATTAGAAGAAGGTATCACAAAAGCGGAGTGGATATCCATGCAGCATTGGAGTCGAGTAATGATGAATACGTATGGTTCAATTCAGGATGTTTTAGACGCCTACAATTAATCTTTTACGCCGATTCTGAGTTCTTTATGTTGCTGCATCTTTGTTCTGATTGCCCAAAAAGTTTTATCAATCGTTGTGTATTCTGCTCCCGGACTTAACGGAGCGGGCCGAAGAGCATTTGCATCGATCATCTCACCATCAGGCCCGATCAAATAATAGCAAGGTACCGAACGTACATTGTAATTTTCCAATAATGTTAGGTCGCCTTCGTAATGAGCGAAGTGCCAATCGTAAGTCGGATTTTGTTTCAGAAACCTGTTCAGTGCTTTGGGGTCTTCATCCAAACAAATGGAGACAAACTCAATGTATTTCCCATACTTAGTTTTTAAATCCGGAATGAGCAATTTTTCTGAAAGGGAGGGAGTGCTTTCTGTGTGGAAGAAATCCAGGTAGATATATTTTTTATTGAAAGAGTCTCTTGTAATCGTGTCCGATTGCGTAGTGATCAAGCTGAAGTCGGGAGCCGTATACCCCTTTTCGAGTCTGGTGAGAATGTGTTTTAAGTTATTTGCAAGTATTTTATTTTGTTCAAATGGTGAAGATAGATTTACGCTGTCCAGAATATGGATTAGGTTTTCCTTATAATATCTGCCCGAATGGTATTCTTCCATAATACCTTTTATGAGTATCAGCTCGGATATCTGGGGGGCCTGTAACAAGTATTCGGAGCGGATCAGATTTAACAGTAACCCATAGCTTGCATAGTCATTTACCAGCTCTTCAAGAGCGATAAAGTTTGTCCTCCCAAGCATATTGAAGGGCTTTTCGTAAAACTCAAAAAGGAAATACATATAGTTTGGATTGTCGTATAAAATGTCCTTGTCAAGAATGTATTTGTCGTAGATCCATTTCTTGTTGTGGTTAATGTTGTCAATGCCACCTGCGAATTGTTCATACCCTGCGATAGAATAGTTCACATAATCAAGAAAGAATGGATGGTCTACATTCGCATATTCAGCTTTACATGCCGCTTGAAATTTCCTGATTTCTTCCAGTCCTTCGGTGGATAGAATAATTCTGGCCAGATTCCAGGTTGTGTCGTTACTTTCCTCATAAGGTCCGACATGCAGAAAATGATTCAGCCGTTGCTGGTAGTCAATGATCAGGGTGTTAATGTCATTTTTATCCAAGCTGTCCATTACAAGCTGCACACTTTTGCCGTTATAGTAGTCTTGCTGTTCTAGAGAAGGGAAATAAATGTAATAATCACTCGTGCCGGGATCGATATATAAAACTCCTGATTTGTCCTGTATCTGTATGAAGGTTTCAGTGATCTTATCAAGGTTTGTATTCAATGAGAAATTGCCGGCCGTATCAATAATAGTGTAATCCAACTTTTTATAGGCCTGTGACAAATAATCAGAATAACAGTTGAGATAAACATGTTTGCCGGTGAATCCTGGAGCTCTGCCATGGACGGTGACATTTTGCCCAAAATTATAGAACCAGGGCCCGAACACCAATAGCATTACCAGATAGATCCTTATCATAACGAGACGTTATCCGGAATGAAGGGCGTGACATCACCCTTGTTAGCTAGTATTTCTCTCACGATGGTAGAGCTGATAGCCGCAAATTCAGGGGCTGTGATCAAAAAGACCGTATCTATATCACCGGCAAGATTCCTGTTGAGCTGGGAAATAGATTTTTCATACTCAAAATCCAAAGAGCTACGCAATCCTCGTAATATAAATCTGGCATTCATTCTTTTGCAGTATTCGACTGTTAATCCATCATATGTATCAACTTCAATACCTGATTTGGTTACAAAGGTCTGTTTAATGAATTCAACTCTTTGCTCTAACGTGAAAAAGGAATTTTTATCGGAGTTATTCCCTACAGCAACAATTATTTTATCGAATAGCTGCGAAGCGCGAAGAATAATGTTCTCGTGTCCTTTTGTGATTGGATCGAAAGATCCCGGAAATATTGCGATACGGTCCATAACTTTAATCTACTCAAAGAAAGAGAAATTCACTTTCCCGTACTTCCTGAGTTCCAAGAATCGTTCCTCTTTGGAAAAATCGATTTGTTTATCATGCTCAACGATCAAAATGCCTTTTGGTTTCAATAAGTTTTGGCCGTAGATCAATTGAGGAATTAGAGAGACATCCTTGTGAAAGTAAGGAGGGTCTGCAAAAATAATATCGTATTTACCTGTGTGTTTGCTTAAGAAGTGAAAAACGTTTGCTTTAACTGCTCGGATCGGTAACCCCATTTCTTCCGCCATTTCGGAAATAAACTTCTGGCTGGAATGGGCAATGTCTACGGCCAGGATATTTTGTGCTCCACGTGAACCGAATTCGTATGATATATTGCCGGTTCCCGAGAAAAGGTCCAGTACTTGTACTTGTTCCAGTTCATACTTATTACTGAGGATGTTAAACAGACTTTCTTTAGCAAAATCCGTTGTCGGTCGTGCTTTTATCGCCTTGGGCGCTTTGATTCTCTTGCTTCTGTATTTACCGGAAATTATGCGCAAATGTGTTGACGGATTACCTGATTAAAATGGTGAATTTCCTTTAGTGGAATGCAACCGGGTTTTAAAGGGGCTATATCAGCTTTCCTGATTTGTAGTGCCGGGAGGTATTCTTTTAATTTTTGGTAAACTTTATGTTTGCTGTCTATCCAACCGGAAATTTCGATTTTTGCATTTTTCTCAATATGCAGCTGCCGCAGGGCATAGGTTACATAATATAGCAGGTCTTCAGCATTTTCATAGGCGAAGCAATTAAACACTTTAAAATCATTGTCTTGGACATGCATGAGCTGAAAATGAGTTGGGTGCATCTCGATCAGGACCAAAGATTTCGAAGTGCGGTTCAATTCAATGAACGCCGATGATTGATGTCCAATACGTGCATTGTTGAACAGGCGGTATATATCTTCCCTTTCTTTTTTGAATAATAGATAGCAATTGCGGGCCTCCAACGTTTTTAAGGAGTCAAAAGCCGAAACCGTATGGTCTATTGTTTCAAAGTTGTAGCTGAGGTAATTATCGAGCTGGTCTTCTTCAAAAAGCTGATTGGGGATTAGAGTAGAGTAAGAATTGATCAGGTTGATGGTGACCTGTGCAAACCCGGTTTGACTCAATTCAAGCTCCTTCAGGGTTTTCTCAATTCCCGTAGTTTCTCTGGAACATGCCCAAATAATATCATTTGTTGCCGGATTGAAAACAATGGCCTTAAAAAGACCAAAACCACACTCTATGTTGAGGTGGTTTTGATTATTGGTCCTGAAATCTTCAGTTGTATTTTGAAACAGCATTGGCTGCATTAGTCTTTCCAGTTACCTTCAGTGTGGTGCTTAGTAAGATTCCCGACGATCATGGTATCACGCCTCATGAATGGGTCAAATGGCTTAGGGTCATAAACCTTGAAAACAGGTTTAGGGTGGGTAGAATCGCCAATGTCTGTAGCCTGCACAATGAATTGCCCTTCATGGGTTCGTTTAGTCCATATTTTGGATAGCTCAAAAGCAAATTGTCTTTTATCCGCATTATGCATAGGTGGTACTGTTACATCGTATAAGTATTCATCTGTTACAGTGTCCTTGCATTCACAAATTTTATAGCCATTGAAGATGTAGTCTATGGCTGGGATTTTCACTGTGTCTCTGGTGATAAGACCAAGAGCGGTCGCTTCGTCCTCATCTATCTTTTCCATATCTCTGTTTCCCTCATCAGTATTTCCGTCAATGCCAAGCAAAGCTGCTTGTTCAAAGTTCATACGACCATCAGGTATGGGCCGGTTATCGCATTTTGCAGAAATATATAATACTGAGCCTGTTTTCAGAAAATT
>JAAZYJ010000299.1 GCA_014239715.1 Flavobacteriales bacterium | reverse complement strand
TTTCTTTCAGCAATGTATCAGCAGCTCTGCGAGAGCAGAAACCAGCCTCACTCAGGAATTTATTTATCCTTTTTTTTGAATCCATTTACGCCTTCTTCAGAAGTTTCTAAATAGTTTGATGCATTACGCCGAATTGCACTTCTTTCACGGCAAATCTAACATCTATGAATGTTATTGCCAAACAATTAAATTCAATGTTATCCCACATTTCAATGTCAAAGATCTCGCTTGAAACCTGTGTGGTGAAATTGATTATGCGTGACGGTGAGCACATGTTGATAGAGCTATTAAAGAGGCAGAGTATCCAAAATGACGCTTCAATACGAATTCATTTGTTCTTTATTGGTTGTTATTTGTACGCTATTTGGTGCAGGCAATAATTGTTAACTTTAAGCCAAAATCAAACTTTAACATAGGATGAAATCTGTACGTGTCTTAATTGTGTGGTCGGTAATTATGGGAATGTCGACAGTTCATTGTTTTTCTCAAAAGATGAGCATTGCTTCATCTTATGAGCAAGAAATTGCTCCATTATGGGCGCAGAAAATGTATTCTGCAAACCCCAATGTGTTTGAGGTCGATAATTTGTATCGTAGCTATTACAACTCGCACAACTTTGTTAAATCTTTTCACACGCAGTATTACAAACGATGGAGAAGGAGAGTAGATGATTTTATTGATCTTGCCGGCTTCGTTGATTCTAGTAAACTTGAGCAGTACTCCAGCACAAGAGTGTTCAGAAGTGGATCCTTGCTTGAGGAGAAAGCTGGCTCGTGGTCTGTGGTTGGTCCTTTGCAGGTGTATTCTGAATCGGGAGATTATAAAGCCAATCAGACCAACGTGTATTCTTTAGGACGTTGCGAAGCCTTTCCTGATGTGATGTATTGTGGTACTGAACCGGGTGAGATCTATAAATCAATTGATGGGGGTACGAATTGGACAAACGTCTCTTATGATCTTGGCACTAGCTGGGGAACTACGTCAGTAGCTGTGGACCCTACGAATCCGGATATTGCATATGCCGGAGGAGGAAACATATTGTACAAGACAGCAGATGGAGGATTGACCTGGACCATTGCTCTTAACACTTCAGCTCTTGATCCAAATGAGATCTACGTTCACAAAACAAATCCCAATATTGTTCTTATTGCCGGCGACGCAGGAGTGCAAAGAAGTGCAGATGCCGGTAATACATGGAGTACAGTATTGAACGACCCGGCGTATGATATTAAAGCAAACCCTATGAATCCTGATAAGCTTTACCTGGTTATGGATGGGATGGATGACGATGTGGTGGACTTCTATGTATCCACGGATGCGGGAGCAACTTGGGCGCAGCAGTCTTCAGGGTGGTATAGCTCAACAGATCCTGACAGGTATTGCCACGGTGCGAGGATTGCGGTAACTGAAGCCGATACGACCAGAGTCTACGCATATCTTATAGGCGATTCAAAGCCTGGAGATATTGGTTACATCGGAATATTCAGGAGTGATGATGGAGGTTACAATTGGATTAATCCGATAGGGCAGGTAGGGGGACCGTACTCGGCTACTATCCCCAACCTGGCTAGGGGCTCTGACACGTGGGCTTATCATCAGGGGTTTTACAATTGTGCAATCATGGGAAATAAGGATGATGCAGACCAGATTGTTATTGGCGGGCTGAACATGTGGCGATCAAATGACGGGGGGCTCACATTCGATTGTGTAAATGGCTACCAATGCTGGAATTACAGCATGCATGTAGATATGCAGGATTTCAGGCAATTTGGCTCTGAATATTGGGCTTCAACGGACGGGGGAATTTACAAGTCTACTGATTTTTTCAATACACAGCCGGATGTTTCTATGCACGGCATTCACGGTTCGGATTACTGGGGGTTTGGATCCGGATGGAATGTCGATCTTCTGGTTGGAGGGCTGTATCATAACGGAAATGCAGTTTACTACCAGGATTATGCTCCCGGAGAATTTCTGAACCTGGGAGGTGGTGAGGCGCCAACGGGATATGTAAATCCGGGACAGGAAAGAAGGGTTTATTTGTCGGATGTAGGTAGTAAGATCGTCCCTGAGAACATTGGTGACCCGATCATAGGAGCGTCAATGGGCATGGCTCCTAATGAAAGCTATTGGGCAGCGGAGTCTTCAGAAATGGAATTCCACCCCAATTGTTACAATATTATTTATCTTGGAAAGAACAATCAGATCTTTAAGAGCACAGACGGGGGAACATTATTTTCGGCAATATATACTGGAGGCTCAGGAAATACGGTTACGTACATTGAGGTGTCTAGGGAAAGACCTGAGGTCCAATATGCGGTGGTTCGTACTTCCGGTAGTTGTCTACTTGTCAAGACTGAAAATGAATGGACGACCTCAACGGTACTGTCAACTCCGATCTCGTCTTCAAAAGCATTGATCGCTGTGGATCCATCGAATGACGACAACATTTGGATTGCTTTTCCTTATGGCTCAAATGGAAGCAAAGTGTACAGATCCATAGATGGTGGAACTAATTGGATAAACATTACCAGTGGCGAGCTTGACGGACATTCTATACATTCTATGGCGCTTATTGGAGGTACTGATGGGGGAGTGTACCTTGGTTCAAACATGACCGTTTTCTACAAGAATAATTCTATGTCCAACTGGGCTGTAGATGATAGTGGGTTGCCGGTTAAGATCAATACAGACATCCTGAAGCCGTTCTATCGAGACGGCAAGATCAGAATGGCGAGCTATGGTAAGGGATTATGGGAAAGCCCTTTATATGAATCGCCAAATGGACCTGTAGCAAAGATCATGGTAAATTCATTGACCGCATTATGTGAGGCCGATACGTTTTATTTTGATGACCACTCGATGTTAAATCATTCAGGGGCGAGTTGGAGCTGGACCTTTGAGAATGCCAGTATACCAACCTCTACTTTGCGAAACCCTGCGGTTACATTTAATAGCACAGGTACTTTTTTGGTAACCTTATCAGTCACGAACGCGGGAGGACAGTCTGACCTGGATTCTCTCTACATTACAATTGACACTCCGGTTGCAACAGAATTACAGGAAGATTTTGAAACCATGTTTCCACCATCAGAATGGTCAGGTGCTTCCACCGGAAATATCAACTGGGAACAAACGACCAGTGTTGGGGGGTTCGGCTCCAGCTCTAATTCGATGATGGTAGATAATTACAATGTGTATGCCTGGGGCGATCATTGCGACATTATAGCGCCTGTTGATTTCAGTAGTGCCGGCAATGGTTGGCTCAGCTTTGATGTTGCCTATGCCCGTTACAGCTCGGTCAATAAGGATTCACTCGAAGTCTTAGTTTCAGATGACTGCGGGCAGAATTGGACGACGGTCTACTTTAAGGCAGATGCAGATCTCCCAACGGCACCTGATTATTCCGCAGGTCAGTTTGTGCCAACTTCTTCACAATGGAGAAAGGACTCTGTTGACCTTTCTTCCTATATCGGGAACAACAACTTACGGATCTCATTCAGAAATCATGGTGGATATGGCCAGGCGTTGTATGTGGACAACATCAATCTTGGAGGGTTTCCTGTAGAACTAACGAAAGAGGAGCAACCGTTTTTCTCTGTTTATCCTAATCCCGTAAGTAATTCAGAATCCCTGTACGTAACCACTTCAGATCGCGGCATAATGAAGGTGAGCTTGTTTAATGGGGAGGGTAAGCTGAAATCACATTTTATACAATCAACGGACAAGCCAATAGGACTTGCGCCATTGAATTTAGCGCAGGGCATGTATTATTATTCGATACAAACCGAGAATTATTTTTACAAAGGGAAAGTCTTAATTTCGAATTGACAGTTCAACACAGACAAGTTCTAAGGGAGCCATTTGATCTTTGAGAAATCAGGTTTGCGTTTTTCTAAAAACGCATCCCGACCTTCTTTTGCCTCATCGGTCATGTAGGCGAGCCGTGTGGCTTCGCCGGCAAATACTTGCTGTCCCACCATTCCATCATCTGTTAGGTTCATTGAAAACTTTAACATTTTAATGGAAGTAGGAGATTTGCACAAAATCTCCTGCGCCCACTCGTAGGCCGTTTCTTCCAAGTCTTTATGGGGGATCACCGCATTGACCATGCCCATTTCATAAGCCTCTTGGGCAGAATAATTTCGGCCTAAAAAGAAGATCTCTCTTGCTTTCTTTTGACCAACCATCTTGGCAAGATATGCAGATCCGTATCCTCCATCAAAGCTGGTCACATCTGCGTCCGTTTGTTTGAAAATGGCATGTTCCTTACTGGCTAATGTCAGGTCGCAAACAACATGCAAGCTATGTCCTCCACCCACTGCCCAACCGGGGACAACAGCGATTACGACCTTAGGCATAAACCTTATCAGACGCTGAACTTCAAGGATATTCAGTCGATGCATGCCATCATCTCCAACATATCCTTGGTGCCCTCTGGCACTTTGATCGCCTCCACTGCAAAAGGAATATACACCGTCTTTTGTGGAAGGACCTTCTCCGGAGAGAAGTACAACGCCTATGGCCGTATCTTCCTGGGCATCGTAAAACGCCTGATACAACTCGCTTGTGGTATTTGGTCTGAAGGCATTTCGAACATTTGGTCGGTTGAAAGCAATTCTCGCTACTCCGCCACATTTCATATACGTGATGTCTTCAAATTCTTTTCCGTTTCTGGATCCCGGAAGGGCAACCTGCCAAGCGATATCAGTCATAATTCAAGATTTGACAGTAAAGGTAATAAGCTCTGTCAATTTAAATACAATTCTTTTAGCCTCTTCATTCTTTTCCTGTTTACGCCATGGTCTCCATAACCGATCCTCGACGCTGATCTGAAATGAATAAGTTGTTCCTCCCGATCGAGATAAAATTCAACATCATCTTTCCAACGCATCCAGCCTGTAGTGAAAACGGCATGTATGTAGTTGCTGTCAGAGCTTACAATTTTTGTATCTCCAAAATCATGAATACAGCTGATCAGTTTTTCACGAGTGTATTCAAAGTTGTCATAGCTCCACGGTTCCATATAGTGAACACGGTCTTCTGGTTGTGCTTGGCTAGAAACACAGTTCGGTGTAGATGGGGGATTTTTTAATCGCCCAGCTTCAGACACACCTAAACCATTCGGTATGCCGCAGCTAAAAAGTAATCCTGCCATGAGTGCCGTCGATATTGTGATTTTGATTTTCAATTGTATCTTTTCAAAAAAATTACATTAAACCTATATGCTAAAGAAATCACTTTTTTTATTAGGATTAACGCTGGTGTTGAATGCTTGCTCACAGCCAACTCACGATACTGTGGCAAATATAACAGATGTAACGGTTATGTCGGATTCAATATCTGACTCAATAGTTCCATTGCCGAATGATGAACCTGAACAGACCAATTGGGACTCGACAAAGAATCAAAACGGTTAATTGAAAAGTATTATACTGATTTTATACGATCCGGTGCCAATTTATCAAGCGAAGAAAAAGAATCCCTTAAAAAGATTAATGGTGAAATGGCCGTTTTACAAACCACATTTAGTCAGAATGTATTAAAAGAGGTTAATGCCTTAGCTGTTGTGGTGGATTCCAAAGATGAATTGGATGGCTTGTCTGATGCGGCTATCGAAGCAGCTGCGAGTGAAGCCAAATCTCGTGAATTAGACGGTAAATATGTCCTCACCTTAAGAAATACCAGTCGTCAGCCACCTATGGCTTCTTTGACGAATCGTGCTTTGCGAGAACGCATTCATAAAACATCCCTTTCTCGCGGTAGCCGCGGCGGTGATTTTGACAATCGAACCATCTTGGCAAACGTCATCAAACTCCGTGCGAAAAGAGCCCAACTCATGGGATATAACAACCACGCCGCGTATTCCCTAGAAAATCAAACTGCCCAGACGCCGAAAGCCGTGAATGAACGGCTTAGCAGTCTTGCGCCAAAAGCAGTGGCCAACGCGAACAAGGAAGCAACGGACCTT
>JAAZYJ010000357.1 GCA_014239715.1 Flavobacteriales bacterium | reverse complement strand
TCCCCACAAGAATATTTAAACAATGAGCTGAAAATAAACCCGGATGATTACGTTGATTTCATGAGCCTTATGGATGAGAGCTATTATGAAAAAGCAGAGTACAAAGTCCCTGATAACTGGTGGCACAGTGCCGACTACAACAATGTGCCTTTGGATGAGTTTATGGACGCCATTAAGATGTCCATCGACAATGGATATTCTCTAAGCATTGGGGGTGACGTATCGGAGCCCGGCTTTGATAAGATCGCACAGGTCGGTGTTATACCAACCTGGGACATTCCAAGCGAGTACATCGATGAGGCGGCCAGATTGCAACGGTTCAAAAACGGTTCTACAACCGACGACCACGCCATGCATCTTGTCGGGTACAAAGTTCAGGGCGATAAGACCTGGTATTTGGTAAAAGATTCCAGCTCCGGCTCAAGAAATTGTGGTGAAGGTTCAGATAAATTTGGCTATTATTTCATCCATGAGGACTATGTGAAGTTAAAGTTCATGAGCTTTACAGTTCACAAAGATGCGGTCAAAGAGATCCTGAAAAAGATGAAGGCGTAATACACGCTAATGTGCGCCAACGCATCGTCGCTACTCCTTTAGTTTCAGCTCCTGTTGGTTGTGTTTAACCATGGGGGCCAAAATTCTCTTTTCGTTCTTCTGTCCATACAATTCCGGTCTGAGGTACTTCCCCTTATTCCATTCTTCCTTATCGTAAGACATTGTTTTTCTATCCGGGAAATTCTGCAAATACGGATCATTTCGCTCGGCATAAACTGTCCAAGACACTTCCATTCCTGCCTCTCCACCGGCGACTACGAACTTTCCATCCTCAATTTTTGACTTAATAAATAACGGGGCATATTTCCCAACCGGTGTTAGGTGATAGCTATAATTGATGTTGATCTCTTCAAAGTAACCCGGAAGTGTTACTATTGCTTCTCCATTGCTGTCAAATGAAGCGTTGCCACGATACATGTTCAATATTTCGTTTGACTCAATACAGGCGTGCCTTAAATATTTATTTTCAGGGTCCTGTGGATGATCTATTACAAAATATTTGGCGCCTGACCCACCGAAATCACCATTGGAGAAAACGCCATACGCACCGAGTATTGCTCCAAGATATCTGTCTTCACCTACTACACCCCAATAGCCTTTTCCGGCAACACCCACTCCATTCCCCAAGGGAGCAACTGCGTCGAAATTCTCGCCATAAACTCCATACCCCTGACTATAACTGGTCTGTCCCACGGCCCCATTTACGCCAATTCCAAGTACACCATGCCCCCCGGTAGTTCTCAAATTACTACCATAAACCGCGGCGGCGGTTGTAGAACCCGCATCCGCCTGACCGGAAACACCATACGCGGCACCATCTGTATTTCCAACTACGGCCGAGGCCAATGTTGAGGTAGCACTTGTTGAGCTTTGCACCGTACTAAATGTATTTGCCGTATTCGTCGAATTCGCCAATATTGCCACGCCCGTATTGGTGTTTGTTGTGCGCAATGCAATGCCACTTGTGGTTGCTGTAGACAGGTCTACTTCACCGGCATCAACAGTGATGCCTCTCCCTACACCGGCTCCACCCTGATCATAAGCCATATCAAGCGTATTGCCTGCACTAGGAAGTGGAACCGTATTCCCCCCGGAAATTGTAAGGTCCTGACCGGCGATCGAAAGCGTTTGCAACTCGTTTGTTGGGTCGGCATCCGAATCCGTAACGCCATCCTGTAATGAAGAAAGATCAACAGTATTTCCTCCACTTATTGACAAACTTGTCGAGCTAAAGGTTAATGTCTGGGAGTCCGTGTTGTCCTTATAAGGGGAAAGGTCGACCGTATTCCCATTTTCAATGCTAAGGATGTTCGTTGCCAGTGTTAGATTCTGGTCATCTGAATCATTATCAACATAAGTTGCATACAACGCATATGGAACACTAAGTAGCTGGCTCGTGCCCATCAGTGTATAACTAGTCCCTCCTGACGCGTCCATGGCCGTTTCCATAAAGTATGGCCCTGCGGACCAGTCAATTCCTGAGAAGCTCCCTGAGATCGCCGATCCCTGTCCGATCGACAGATTTACCAATCCAACTGCATTCGAAGTCGGCGTAAAAGATTCCTGATAAACTAAGGCCCCCGTTGAAGATCCTTGAAGGATTGTCATTCTAAGCCCTACGGTCTGACCGGACAATATTGTGCCTGCTCCATCACGAACCACTGCTTGGTATTTAAAGGATTCCGGACTTTGAGTCATTGCTGTTCCGGCAAGTAGTAGGACGATCAATACGGCTATTGCGGTCTTCATATTAGTTGGTTTTTTGAATTTGAAATGATGTTGAGTTGTTAGAGAACTTGAGAACATACTGTCCACTGGCGAATACATTCATGTCAATTGTTGATCTACTCTGTCTGACCTGATCAGACATTACCAATTTTCCGGTTGCATCGAAAAGGAGATATTTCAATCCGTTTGGCAGCTCATTCATTTGAATCGTTAAAGAGCCATTCGTTGGATTAGGATAAACGATCATACCAATATCGGAAGATTGATCTCCTATTTCAGTTACCTGTATCACCGGCTGGTGAAAGCCTTGAGTAAGCTGGTTGGCAGAATCACTAATCGTTTCTATTATTGTTTCACCAATGGTATAGTCAATTTGACCTGAAGAATTCGTGTAGGATTCACCGCCGGAAGAGACAACTTCCTGAGCCATACAAACGGATCCATAAGCAGCAATCGAAAATAAAAGAATTTTTTTCATAAGCAGTTAGATTTGTAAGTGGCGATAAAAGGTAATAAAAATGACAACAGCTTAGAATTTCACTAAACAATTTTAATGAAGTGATCCCTATTAAATCGAACCCGCTCTCCGTAAACGCCGTTTTCTGCTCTTTTCCCCGCACTGATCACCATAGATATCTGAGCTTTCCTTGGAAGGCGCAACATCTTCTTAATCCGCTTTGAATCCATCCCTTCCATTGGACAGGAGTCATACCCAAAAGCCCTTAGAGAAAGCATCAAATTCTCACATGCCAAAGCCGTTGATTTGTGTGCCCAGATCTTCATGTCACCATAGGATCCCGGCTCTCTGGGTGTTGGAGTTGAGATTCCTCTGAAATAGACAACAACCCTTTTCAACAACCCAAAAATACCCAACGGACCTTGATGATATGCAAGCGGTGCGATTTTCTCGTAATACACGATCGCTGTTTTCGGGACTTTATCCCCTTTCTCCTTGAAAAGCTCGATCATTCGTTTTGCATTATCCTTCCAAAAATCGTGTCTTGCAACACAAACAACCAGCTCCTGAGCTGTTGCTGCTGCCGGCTGCCCAAGACAATAATCCACCAAAAGTTCTTTTTTTTTCTCGTCTCTGACCCAGTAAAATTGCCAGGGCTGAAGGTTGGATGAATTCGGCGCCAGCAAGGCGAGCTCCAGGCACTGCATCATGTCCTCTTCAAGAACAGGTTCATCATTGTATTTCCGAACACTTCTTCTGCTCTCAACAGCTTTGATGAACTCATTCCTATCTATTGGTATTGCACTTTCCCTGTGGTCGTTTTTTGTCTCAAACAGCTTGGACAAGATCGACTTGTTCTTTTCATTTTCCATAATCTCACTAAAGATGGAAAATAAATAAGGAACTTGTACTCTCAGAAGGTAGGTTGGCTATCCGCAGTGCCACATTTAAAACCCACCGATCTGAATACCAACGGTGAAGGGCATTAACTCCGGACTTTTATTTTTCTCGAATAAAGGTGTAAGCGCATAATTAGCAAAAAAACCGAAAGATCCAATGCCGATTCTGGCAGTCGCTGTAAGTCTGAAAGGACTTAGGTTATAATCGTCTTGGATCTTGTTCTTGTACCTTGTGCCCTCTTCTTCATGTTTGGTTTTCACCATCGCTCCAATATTGTACCCGGCAATAGCCCCCAGCTCCAGTTTGATCGGGTTCTCCATCTTATTTTTCCCGATGCGGACTCCTACGATCAGCGGAACCTGTAGAAAGGTTGTTCTGAATTTGTATTTTTTGAATGAGGTAATCGTATCCGGGCTGAAAAGGACTGTGTCGTTTGCCGTTGAAATAGAGATGTTATTCTTGAAAAAATAGCTGTTGTAATCCAATCCAAGCCCCGGACTTATATATAATGTGGAGCTTTTCATTTTATTGATGTACCACATCGTGTTCATTGCGAATGATCTGGATTTTGAATAGTCCAGCTCCATCATCGCCAGCTGATCAGGTAACCCAATTGACCCTTGAGTTGTTGTAAATCCATTTACGCCGATTTGTAACTGTAAGTTGGCATCTACCCCCCTGCTTTCCGAGTCAGCCGTATCTGTGATGTCAAAATCATCCCAGTCGTTGTCCGAATGTCCTTCTGAATCGGTTATGATCATAACCATCCTGTTTCCCAACCTGTACTGCGTAGTATCGCTTTGTCCGAATGAATACAAACAAGCTACTACTAATATCAAGACAATTCCCTTTTTCATTATTTCGTGTTTTTGGTTTTAAGTGTGACGGTTGGCTATAGACATTTGTTACAACGTCGATTCGTTTTTTATATCCGCTTTGACCTGCTGAATTCAAATTTTCCGAACTTGAACCCTATTTTCTTACGGGAGGTGGTTTTTGCCAAAGATATTTCGGTTTCTTTCTTAGTCACTTTTTCGATGCCCTTTGCGAGCAGTTCCAATGGTTGATCAGTTGCCTTCTGCTCGGAAGTCCCAAGGATCTTTTGATCGGCCATTTGTGTAACCTTTTGCAGCAGTGTCGGTATTTTCTCAATCACCTTGACCTCTTCTTTAAAGTCATTTATCGGCTTAGCGGGGAGGTATTGTATTGTCTTTTTCACATCAATAGCAAACAGCTCAGGAGTTCTTTTATCAACGGCATGGATTGGAGCTTCAAGGGATCTTTCTTCTTTTTTTATGCGAGTTTCTTTAGGGAAACCTTTATTGATCTGCTCTTTTATAGGCTCATTTTTTGTTTCCTCGCCCATTTGATTTTCCAGCTCAATGAGCTCTATATCTGCCAATTCCCGAACAGAGGGCTGGTAATCTCTATGTATTTCATTATTCGAAAGCAGTACAAACAGAGTGATAGCGGCAGCAGCCGGTAAAGCGTATTTTAACAATGGTATTACTTTACCTGTCTTTTTGAGGCTGCTCTTATCAACGAAAGCTACCCTTTCCGGAATAAGTTTCGTTTTCTTAAAAGCGACAAGCTCACCGGCATAGCTGGGGTTTTGATCGATCAGCTCCTGCGTCTGAGCTTTTTCCGAAGCTGTCAGGTCGCCTTCGATCCAGCCAATAAAATAATCCTCTCGATTTGAGTGATGCGGCCCGCTATACAAAGAGCTTTTTTCAATTGTTGATACATCACCTACTTCCAATAGAACATTTTTGAAAGTATAAAACTCTTCCAGCAGGTCGTCATTGGATTCAATAAAAAGAATAACCATTGCTTTTTGTTCGCCGGTCAGGTTTCCCTCATGATAATCCAGAAAGAATTCCTCATAGTTATGTCTGTTTATTTTACTCATCAGATCAACACTTCTATATTACCAATGTATTTTTGCAAGAACTTCCTCGCCCGGTAGATATACACCTTTACCTGAGACTCTGTCAGGCCTGTTATCTCTCCAATTTCCAGGTAATTATACCCTTCATAATCTCTAAGCAGGATTACGGCTTTTTGCGTTTCAGGAAGTTGGTCAAGTGCTTCGTGCAATATTTGCTGCAAGTCTGAATACTGATCGGATGTCGTCAATTTATTAAGATCAGCTTCTTCAATCCTGGATTGTTTCTTTTCCCTCCGAATCAGGTCGATCATAGTTCTGTATCCGGTCGAAAACATGTACGATTTTACCTTTTCAGCAGAGACCTCCTGATGCTTGTCCCATACCTTTAAAAATGTGTCTTGAACAATGTCTTTGGATTTTTCAACATCATGGATATTCTTCAGTATGAACCTATATAGGTTATCTGCATGCAGGTCTACCGCCTTATTGTATTCTATCCTTGTCATTAAATGCTTTCAAGGTTATGACGGGCAAGGCTGGGGGAAAGTTACAGCAACTGCTTAATTTATTCGATGTACTTCTGTGTGTACCCCGCCAAAGACGCCAAAGCCATTGGTAATGTTGCTGTATACTTGCACAGGTTGGGCAAAAGGATTGCCTTGCGTTTCCTGGTAGAGCTGAAAAGACCTGTTGTAAAAGTGCGTTGACTCAGAAACATTGGAAAAATAAACGTCTATAAATTCAATCCTCATATCTCCTCCTCCAAATAACCACTTACTTATGGGGAGGTCTACCGTTTTGGTTTGCCCGTCGAACAACAAATCTGACATAATCCCTGTATCTCTCCAGGAATTATTACCAGCACCCTCAAATGATGGGTCGCTCAATTGCAACCAGACCTGCTCTTCGTAATACGTTGAGTCCATGCCGCCAAAGGTACCAGGCCAATACTCCCAATAGCCCATCTCCACTGAAAACCGATAGTAATTGTTGATGCCTGCGGGGTCAGTGAACGTTATTTGGGCGACAAGCAGATCTTGCTCTCCCACCGTTGTACTCATTGTATCGGCGGATTGCACATTCACAACATCTGGAACCACATCTTCCCCATATACTGCAGTGAAATTGGGCGCTGCTACATCTACTCTGTACGTTTGACCGACTTGCGGCAATTGTGTTCCGACATAATTACCACCCCCGTTATGTGTCAGTGTTTCCAATACAGCTCCGGACGAATTAGAAATAACTACCGTTGCATTTTCAATGTTATCTAAATTTCCCTGGTCAATAACACTTAAACTTCTACTAACATGTACTGCCCAGGTGCTGTCGCTGGCAAACAAAGAATTTACAACCAATTTGGGAGTAGTTACCTCCGCATTAAAGGGAATCTCCTTTCTGCATCCAATAGCAAAAACGATGATCAGGCATATTGCTGTTATCACTATTCGTTTCATATTCTAGAATTTAAATGCGTAGCTGAACGATGGAATAATTGGAAACAGGCTGTACTGGAACAGCTTTCTGTTTCCCACGGAGTCGTAACCAAATTCAAGGTAAAATGGGTTTTGCCTGCTGTACACGTTATAAATGCCAAAGCTCCATGTACGCTCTCCCCACTTCCTTTCCTTTTTTAGATTAACGGATAAGTCCAAACGGTGATACGCCGGCATTCGATAGTTGTTTCTTCCCTCAATATGCTCTATGTCTGTATACCAGCTGAACTGAGAAACAGTAGCGGGTTGATACCTTTCTAATCCCAACGTAACCGCATTTCCAGTGCCGTATACCCATACCGCTCCAATACTTACACGTTCGTTAAACTCATGAGTTACCGCAACACCAATATCGTGTCGCCTATCGTACCGATAAGGAAATACCTCACCAAAATTAAGATTCTCGAATTGCCTGTTCGTCCACGATAACGTATAACCGATCCACCCTGTTGTTTTCCCCAGCTTCTTCTCAAGCAAAAGCTCTCCTCCGTAGGACCACCCTCTGCCCGATTCTATTTTGTCCTGCCAATCCTGATCCGTACTAAAGAATGAAGCACCATCCTTATACTCGATCAGGTTATTCATGATCTTGTAATAGCCCTCTATCGACAATTCAAATTTCCCCTTAAATGTTCTGGCGTAACCAGCCGCCCACTGATGAGCCGTTTGAGGCTTTACCCTTTCGGTTGCTGGCAACCATAGGTCCGTAGGCAATCCGATGCCCGTATTAGTTAACAGATGCATAAACTGTGTCATTGAGGCGTAGCTCGCTTTTACCGAGGAATTGTGGTTCAACAAATAACGCCCACTGATTCTGGGTTGCAGTGACCAGTAATTCTTGCTCCCAACTATAAACCCAGAAAAGTGAAGGCCTACGTTACCTTTGAACTTCTCCCCGAGCTTAAGCTCATCTTCTACATAAGCAAAAAGCTCATGTGCAAATTGTTTATCGGCACCAAAAGTGGTGTCTATCGCTGAGGAATTGGATTCTGTAATTCGATACTGATTTACCCCTGGTGTATACGTATGATAGATGTCTCCTATACCGAAACGAACAAAATTGTTTGGGTTCGGAACCCAATCAAAATCTACCTTTCCCGACCAATCCTCGATCCCTGATATATAAGCATAGGAAAAAGCGTCTGTGGTGCTGGTGCTCCCTGCGGTGGTAATTACTTCCTCGTCGGCACCTACAAGGAATCTATACTTGCTATACCGAAGAGTGGTATTCATGAATATTTTATTGGACAGCATGTGATTCCAACGAATGGCAGTAATGGTATTGCCCCATTTGAGCTGGGCACTTTGCTTGTCTGTTATTGTCTCTCCGTTATTCGTCCAGGAATCCTCGTAGTTGGAGTACGCCTTGTCGTCTCCCAGATAAGCACTAACATAAAGCCTGTCTTTATCGGAAAATTTGTGGTTTACCTTTCCATTCAAATCGTAGAAATAGTACCCTGCAACCAGTCCTTCGCCAAAGCGTTTTATGATCGGTCTTGCCAGTAAGTCGATATAGGTTCTTCTCCCTGAAATCAAAAAAGAGGTTTTGTCTTTTTTTATTGGCCCTTCCAAAGTAAGCTTGGAAGAGATCAAACCAACAGAACCTTCCCCGTGAAATTTTTTCATGTTCCCCTCCTTCATCTTAATGTCAATTACGGAAGAAAGTCGACCACCGTACCTCGCAGGGAAGCCCCCCTTTATGAGCTTCACAGAATTGATCGCATCCGCATTAAATACAGAAAAGAAACCGAAAAGATGAGATGCGTTGTACACTGGAACACCATCTAAAAGAATTAAATTTTGGTCGGGGCCTCCTCCTCTTACATACAAACCTGACGTCCCTTCCGAGCCTGTTTGAACACCGGGCATGAGCTGAATGGTTTTCATAATGTCCTTCTCTCCTAAAAGCACAGGTAAGGTTTTGACCTTTTCCATGGAAATATCGATCGTACTCATTTCCGATTTCAGATGAACCTGTTCTTCCTTATTGCCAATGATCTCAACCTCGTCCAGCATATTAAATTGCATCTTGAATGTAAGCTGAAGATCATTTTCTGGTTTACCGGAAAAGTATTGGGTCTCAAACCCTGTATAAGAAATTCGGAGTTTCACCGAGTCCTTTGGCAACGTCAAACTATAAAAGCCATAATCATTGGTGACAGCCCCTTTTTTGGAGCGCTGATCATAAATGGTTCCACCTAATAATTTCTCGCCATTCTCGGCATCTTCAATGTACCCGCTAATGGTAATCATGTCCTGACCTAATGAGAATAATGGCAAGGACAGTATTAAAAAAAGAAAATTCTTCATAGTGATGCTAACGGGCACAATAACGAATAAAACAATAAAAAAGTATTCCTCAATTGGCTCAATCTAGTTTAAGAACTGCCAGAAAAGCTTCCTGGGGTATCTCCACATTCCCAACCTGCCGCATTCTCTTTTTTCCCTTTTTCTGCTTTTCAAGTAATTTTCGCTTACGTGTTATGTCGCCACCGTAACATTTTGCAGTAACATCTTTTCGTAATGCTTTGATCGTTTCTCTGGCAACAATTTTAGCTCCGATAGCAGCCTGGATGGGTATTTCAAATTGTTGTCTTGGGATCAGCTCTTTCAATTTCAAACAGATCTTTTTTCCCAGGTCGTGTGCATTCGTACGATGGACGAGTGCAGATAAAGCATCGACAGGGTCACCGTTAAGTAAGAGATCTAGTTTAATCAGGTCCGATTTCTGGTATCCTATCGGAAAATAATCAAATGAAGCATATCCACGTGATACCGTCTTAAGCTTATCATAAAAATCGAATACGATCTCTCCCAGCGGCATTTCAAATGTTATTTCCACACGATCCTGAGTCAGATACACCTGGTTTGTAAGCTCACCCCTTTTCTCAATGCACAAGTTCATAATTTGCCCGACATACTCGGACTTGGTAATGACCTGAGCTTTAATGTAAGGCTCCTCTACGTAGTCGGTCCTGGAAGGATCCGGTAATTCCGACGGATTATTAACAACTACCTCTATCTGATCTTTTCTCAAAAACGCCCGATACGACACGTTCGGAACGGTGGTTATTACCGTCATGTTGAACTCCCTTTCCAATCTTTCCTGGATGATCTCCATATGGAGCATTCCGAGAAAGCCACACCTAAATCCGAACCCAAGAGCAGCAGAAGATTCTGGTTCAAATACTAAAGAAGCGTCATTTAACTGAAGCTTCTCCATCGAATTTCTCAATTCTTCGAAGTCTTCAGTGTCAACAGGATAAATACCAGCAAACACCATTGGTTTGACATCCTCAAACCCGGTAATTGCTGTTTCACAGGGGTTGTTTACCGTGGTAATAGTATCGCCAACTTTAACTTCTTTGGCCTGCTTGATCCCAGAAATTATGTACCCGACATCTCCTGTTTTAACAGATTTCTTTGGGCTGAGGTCCAGCTTTAGCACCCCTATTTCATCAGCGTTATATTCTTTCTCTGTATTAACAAATTTGACACGGTCTCCTTTGTTGATCTCACCATTCAATACTCTGTAGTATGCAATGATCCCTCTGAATGAATTAAACACAGAGTCAAATATCATAGCCTGTAAAGGTGCATCAGGGTCTCCTTTTGGTGCAGAAATTCGATTTATTGCTGCTTCTAAGATCATATCAACACCCAGACCCGTCTTTCCTGAAGCGGGAATTATGTCATCCAAAGAGCATCCAATAAGATCTACGATCTGATCGCTCACTTCCTCAGGCATTGCTCCCGGGAGATCCATTTTGTTCAATACAGGTATGATCTCAAGATCATTCTCAAGCGCTAAATATAAATTAGAAATTGTCTGCGCTTCGATTCCCTGTGAAGCATCAACAATAAGCAGAGCCCCTTCGCAGGCAGCAATCGAGCGGGAAACTTCATATGAAAAATCAACATGTCCCGGTGTATCAATTAAGTTTAAAATGTAATCCTGACCATTCAGTTTGTAATTCATCTGAATTGCATGACTCTTTATGGTGATGCCCCGTTCACGCTCCAAATCCATATCGTCCAATGCCTGATCCTGCATCTCTCTGTCAGATATAGTGCCCGTTGCCTGCAACAACCGATCAGCAAGCGTACTCTTGCCGTGGTCGATGTGTGCAATGATGCAAAAATTTCTAATGTGTTTCATGCATTGTGAAATAGATGTGCAAAATTAGTCTTTTAATCTTAGTGAGCGCAAAGAAAAAGCCAATGGGCCAAACACTCACTCAATAAGTTTGAATTGCTCAAAATGATTTCAACACATATATTTTTGGGTATTCGGTAAAGATGTACTCTCCTAGCGTTTATATTTGCACCTCAATAAAGCTAAATGAAGGTTGTTGACCATATTAAAGAAGCAAAGAAAACTAGGTTTTCTTTAGAAATATTGCCTCCCCTCAAGGGTAAAAGCATCCAATCTATTTATGATGGCATTGACCCCTTAATGGAGTTCAAACCTCCCTTCATTAATGTTACTTACCATAGAGAAGAGCATGTTTACAAAGAAAGGAATGATGGCCTTTTGCAAAGAGTGTCTGTTCGTAAAAGACCCGGAACTGTAGGTATTTGTGCTGCAATAATGAACAAGTATCATGTTGACGCGGTTCCGCATATAATCTGCGGAGGCTTTACAAAGGAGGAAACGGAAAATGCCCTTATTGATCTGCAATTCCTTGGCATTGAGAATATTCTTGCCTTACGAGGAGACCCCATTAAAAATGAAACCCATTTCATCCCCAATAAAGCGGGACACAAATATGCCGTTAATTTGATTGAGCAAGTGGTTCAAATGAACAAAGGTGACTTTCTTCATGAGGAGACCGGGAACGCCACCGCAACTGACTTCTGCATCGGTGCTGCCGGATATCCCGAGAAACATTTTGAGTCCATGAACCTAAAGACTGACTTGAAATACTTAAAAGAAAAAGTTGATGCCGGGGCGGAATATATCGTAACACAAATGTTTTTCGACAATCAGAAGTATTTTGATTTTGTTCAAACGTGTGTCGATGCCGGAATAAATGTACCCATCATTCCTGGATTGAAACCAATTACTACCCTGAAGCACATTTCGTTTTTACCCAAGTTTTTTCATATCGATTTTCCTGATGATCTATCAACAGAACTGGAAAAATGCAAAAGTAACGATGATGCCAGACAGGTTGGAATAGAATGGGGGATCCATCAGTCTAAAGAACTATTGGAATATGGAGTCCCATTGCTGCACTATTATACCATGGGAAGAAGTGCTTCGGTAAAAAAGATTGCCTCGGAATTATTCTAATAATCATTATTAGTAAACTATCTTTATTCCCATAAGCTCTATAATTATGGCTAAAGTCATCTCATTCATAAGCCGAAAAGGCGGAACGGGCAAAACAACAAATGCCATTAATTTGGCCACCTCTCTGGATCAGCTTAAGAAAAAGGTGCTGTTGATCGAAACAGACACAAATTACACACTCAATTCCATTCGGAAGATCGAATTGTTCAAGCTAAAAAAAAAGAAAGACCCTTACTTCAAAATAGTTGGCTCGAAAGACAACAGGGTTGCCAGGGAGATAGCTGACCTTAAGGGTTCAAACAAATACGACTACATTATCGTTGATAGCGCTGGAAAAACAACCGACAAAGGAATCAGAGAGCTTTGCCTGGAAAGTGACATGGTCTTAATAACCACAAGTCTTACACAAAATGACTTGTTAGTTGCTTTTCAGACTGTTAAAGACCTTAAACCGGCAGTAGCGCTTAATAAACAATTGAAATTGTGTATCCTGCCAAACAGGATACACAGCCTAACCCGATTTGCAACAGTAAAAGCACAATTGGCTCAGCTGGATACTGAGGTCATTGAGACATATGTTCCTCAACGCAAGAGCTATACAGTCCCTAGCACAATAAAATCAGACAGACGTTATAAAAACGTGGCAAAACAGATCATCAATCAAATAGGATAACATGGCAAGAAAAAACACACTTCGTGACCTTCAGGATTTTCTTCACGAAAACCCAAACGAAATTGAAATCGAAACAACGTCAAGGGAAGAGTTTATTAAAGGAAAACCAAACACATTAGTTGAAGTAACGGAGGCAGAAAGCCATGCTAAAGAGCTAAAGTCGCTCGACGGTGTTACAATGGATGAAATTGCCAATCATATTCATGAGGTAGCTAAAGTCCAGAACAAAAGTTTTGCAGAAGTATGGCTGGAAATATTAAAAGAGGGATCGAATCAGGACCCATTGCTGGAAAACACGAATATCAGACAGGCACTGCGATCATTAAGAGTCAATTCAACTGCGGTTGCCGCTGATACCATTGCTTACTTGTTAAAAAAGGGAAGAAAGTGACGTCGTTGTCTTTTTCAATAAGAGATTGTGCATCTACTCCCAGAGCTTTTGTATTAATAGTATTCTTTATCTTCTGCTGCAGCGCAGGATCGGCTCAATACGGGGGTAAGAAAAGAATGTACAGTGGTTATGTCTCAATTAACCATGGGCTGGAAGAAACCAGAGCGCTTGTGGACCAATCCACTGATAAGCTGTACTATGACCTTACGCATAAACACCAGAATGATGAATTAACAGCCAATGATGGCTTTCGAATTGGCATGCAAATCAGAGATTCGTCTTTATCATTGATTCAATATATAAATGAGATGAAGGTGCTTCTGATCGCTAAATGTGAGGGTAAGAACCGTGCGGAAATTGAAGCGTTAGACACCATGATCAGCTTAAAATTCTTAACCAATTATGATGACTACATTACTCCCGGAACAATTTTGTACGGAGACACATGGTCGAAACCGAAACGCGGGCCATATTCAGCATTTCAATTGGCAAAAAAGACAAACCGATTCGCGGGGCTGTCCGATAGCGTTTGGACAAATGAAGAATTGTCAGCTCCACAACACGACTATCTCAGCTATGCTGAAGGTCCCAGCTGGGAAAGAAATGGCATTAGAGATAAACCGCTAGCCGCGATCATAACGCTGTTAACAAAACTACAGCTGGATATTAAATTACAAGAGTTACGTGCCATCAGAAAACTAATTTCAAAATAATACGGTTCATCACTTTTATTTCGTTGTAAGTTGAACTTCTCTTTGGATTCTTCGTTTTATTTAATCTGTATCTTCACCTTTGATTCTTAATGAAGTGTTTCCTTCTATATATTATCCTTTTTTCATTCGTTTCCCTCAACCATGCACAGGGCAAAAAAGTGATACTGGATGCTAAATTATCTGCTGTACAGGGATTAAAAAAAATAGCTGTAGCAACGGTAAGGTTGTACGACGGAGATGAAATAATTGACTCAACAGTAACCCAATCGGGCCGCTGTTATTTCACTTTAGCGGAAAATCACATTTACAAAATTGAGTTCAGTAAAACCGGGTACGTTTCAAAACATTTGATACTGGAAACCACCGGCCTTCCTGAAAAAGGAAAAAGGCGGTATAAAGTAAAAGTAGAGGTGACACTTTTCAAAAATAGACCGGGGTTAAACATGGATTTTCTGCAAAAAAAACCAATGGGAATTGCAAAATATGAGTCGATCTACAAGAAGATCAAGTGGGATGAAGAGTATACCCGATCTGTGGAAGAACAAGTGATTCATGAAACCCTTGAATATCATAAAAAACGGGAACAGCCAGGCGTAGATTCTGAGCCTTCGCAATGATCCATGCATTAAGGTCTACCAGGGTGAAATGGCCAGAGCTACCAGGTTACTAACGCCCGATCTCTATCCCATAGGTGACCATAAAATTAACAAACCAAACGTTGAAGCCAATATCTGAAAGTGCAGTACCGCCATCATCTCACGCTGACATCACTGATGACATGATTAAATCT
>JAAZYJ010000294.1 GCA_014239715.1 Flavobacteriales bacterium | reverse complement strand
TGAAGCTGAGTTAAAGATATATGCTGATACGTTTGAAATCACAACGGAGGAGCTAAAGAATTTTCCGAAAGAATGAGCGCATTCAAACACATACAATCTGCTCATTGTGAGAACGGGGTCACCGTTTCTTTATTGAGACACCAAGGATTCGATTTCATTGATGAACCATTGGCCTTTGGGATAGGATCAGGCCTTTTTTACATTCACCTGCCGTTCATGTCATTAAATAATGGTCCGGCAATCTCGTTCAGAACAATGCCGGGTTATATTTTTAATAGAACCTGCAAGGCGATTGGAGTAGTAGTGGACAGAAAAAAGTTTCGCTCCAAATCAGAGGCACAACTTTTCTTGGACCAAATTATTGAACGAGAAATTCCTGTCGGATGCCAGGTGGGCGTTTATCATTTGCCTTATTTCCCACCAGCTTATAGGTTCCATTTTAATGGTCATAACTTGATAGTTTATGGCAGATCAGGCGATGATTACTTGATCAGTGATCCCGTTATGGAGGAAACAACAACGCTAAGTCGAGAAGATCTGGAAAGAGTTCGCTTCTCCCAAGGCATCCTGGCACCTAAAGGACACATCTATTATCCGAAGTCTACCTTTAAAGTCGACGATGAACTGATCCGAAAAGTCATAGTTAAAGGGATCAAAAGAAACGCTCGAGATATGTTATATGTCCCGGCTAAGTTTGCCGGTGTTCGGGGCATAAATCACACGGCTTCCAAAATTCGAAAATGGAGGTCTAAACTCGGCGACCGTAAGGCGGGGTTGTATTTGGGGCAAATTGTTAGGATGCAAGAAGAAATTGGCACAGGAGGTGGAGGATTCAGATTTATTTATGCTGCATTTCTGGAGCAGGCAGCAGAAAGATTAGGAAACGATAAACTCCTCCGGTCTTCAGAACAGTTTACAAAAGTAGGAGACCTATGGAGAGACAGCGCTCTTCAAATGGCGGGGATCTACAAAGGGCGTATCACAGGACAGAAAGACTTCGATGACTGCGCCGACCTAATGAATGAGATAGCAGCAAAGGAAAAGGCCGCTTTCAAGGAATTGCGAAGTATGAAGCTTACGTGATCAAAAATATTTCATTCGTTAGTAATTGAACAGACAACCGGTAATCTCCCTGCCGCACATTAAAAGATCCAAATCTACATGTAATACAGACTAATCAATTGCCCATTTATCATTACTTTAATCCGTAAATTGCCGTCAATACAACTTGAAGAATTAAATTTTATCTGAAATGGGCCAAAGTCGAGAAGAGTTAACACTTGAATTAAAAAAACACATCATTGAATACTTAAACCTCCTGGAGGTAAAACCCGAAGAAATTGAAAATGATGAATTACTATTTGGCCCTGAGTCCAAACTGGAACTAGACTCCATTGACTCGGTTGAGTTAATAGTTTTGCTTGAAAGAGAATTCGGTGTTCGGGTGACCAACCCGACTGAAGGTCGAAAGATATTTGCCGATGTTAATTCAATTGTAGATCACATTGTTGCCTCAAGAGAAAATTGATCATTCATGCACAAAGTCTTTGTTACCGGTATGGGCGTGATTTCCTCTCTAGGGGTGGGAAAAGAGGCAAATTTGGATCGATTATGTAGTGGTAAAGGAGGAATAGGCAGGGCTTCTGTTTTTGAATCAAAATATACAGGAAGTCTCTTTTTTGGTGAAGTTAATTTAAGTGACGATGTATTAAAGGAGCTAACCGACAATCAAGGCTCTACTGATCTGAGCCGAACGGCTCTTTTGGCATTTTTTGCTGCAGAAGAGGCCATCAAACAAGCGTGTCTTAGCAATGAAGACCTGTCATCATACAGAACAGGCATTATCTCTTCAAGCACGGTTGGAGGCATGTGTAATACAGTTTCTTTGTATAACGATGCTAATCGAAAAGATAAGCCCTCTACATTCATTGGTTCGTATGCCGACGCAGAGCACACTTTGCAATTGATAAAACGATACGGCATTAAGGGATATTCGTCGACAATAAATACAGCTTGTTCATCGTCTGCGAACGCCATTATGCTTGGCGCCAGACTTATTAGGTCTGGGAGGCTGGATAGAGTTATTGTAGGAGGATCAGATGCACTGGCTAAATACACGGTAAATGGGTTCAATGCAATGATGATTTTATCCGATGAGCCGTGCACGCCTTTCGACGCTAACAGGAAGGGGCTAACCCTTGGTGAAGGAGCAGGGTACATGGTCTTGGAAAGTGAAAAGGTCGTTGGCAAAAAGAATTTGCTTGCAGAAGTGGTTGGATATGGAAACGCGAGTGATGCCTACCACCCTTCAACAACTTCACCTGATAGTATTGGCCCGACATTGGCGATGCAAAAAGCATTGGAACTTGGAGGGATCAAGGCTGACGAAATCGATTACATTAATACTCATGGCACAGGGACGGTCAATAATGACGAAACAGAGCTGATCGGTATATCGAATATCTTTGGTCAGCCCCCTATATTTAATTCAACAAAGTCTTATACCGGACACACACTTTCTGCTGCAGGAGTAATTGAGAGCATCTATTGCATATTCAGCTTACTGTTCAATGAGGTTTATCCAAGTCTAAGGATCAAACAACCGATGGAAGGATTTGCAGCGAATGATGCTTATCTGTCAGGAATAGAAATTGAGCACGCTATGTCTAATTCATTTGGGTTTGGTGGAAACTGCACCTCCATAATATTCAAAAAAGTGTAATGTATATTACAGACCTGAAGGCCATATCGCCGCAAGAATCATACACAGAAGAAGTTCTGTCCGGACAATTTAAAGTACATACTGATATGGTCTATCGTGCCATTGAGCCCAACTACATTGGGTTTATTCCTAAAGGGCTGCTCCGACGAATGGGTAAGGCTGTAAGAATGGGAGTTGGAAGCGGCTTGCCATTGATCAATGACCATCAGGACATTGAAGGCATCCTTGTGGCAACCGCTAATGGAGGAATGGAAGACTGTATCAAGTTCCTTAATCAGATCGTGGATTATGATGAAGGAATATTGACTCCAACTAATTTTGTTCAAAGTACACCCAACGCTATTGCAGGCCAAATTGCGCTGCTTGGACAGAATCGAGGGTATAATATTACGTATACAAACGGGGGTCTTGCCTTTGAAAATGCCCTGCAAGATGCCATGCTTCTTTTTGAAGAGGGCTCTTGCAATAAGCTTCTTGTTGGTGGTGTAGAGGAAATCTCAGATTACAGCTACAACATTGATTTTCTATTAGGAAAATACAAGACCGAACCAATAGATAAGGAATGGTGTCTTGATTCAAATACGGCTGGAGCATTTTGTGGTGAAGGCGCATCTTTCTTTGTCCTGGCGTCAGGCCCGAAGGGTTCTTTGTGCAGGATTAAAGATCTCGACCAAATAACGTATCCAAAGGAATCGGATATTGAACAATTAGTGTCAAACCTGTTGTCAAGAAATGGATTAACACCGGCCGAGATTGATTCTGTTGTTCTGGGTTACAACGGGGACGTCAGGCACAATAACTGGTATGATCACGTTGGTAATTCTGTTTTCGGGGACGCAAATGTCTTTTGCTTCAAGCATTTAGTAGGTGAATATCGTGTTTGTTCCTCTGCTGCTTTATGGCTTTTAACTCACTTGTTTCAGGGCAACCGCCATCTTTACACGAAAATGATCAAGGAGAATAGACATGACAAGCCTTTGAAAAACACCCTGATCTATAATCATTTTGATGCTGACCAGCACAGCTTTATTTTGGTGCAGCGCAATTAGTGTAGAAATGAATGGAAGAACAAAGCTACAGGGCGATCAACTTTAGTTCAATACGGCGATTTTTATCTCTTCCCCACCTGTATTTGTTTGGTGCAATTGGCTTTGCGTCTCCGTAACCAATATAAGTCAGCCTGGCAGCTTCGACTCCATTTTGAGTTAAATAATCAAAAACAGATTTAGCTCTATCCTGTGATATGATCAGGTTTTTTTCAGGTATTCCAGACTTATCCGTATAGCCTCCGATCTCCAATTTTATAGTTGGATTATTTTTCATTAGTAATATAACATCTTGAAGCTGGGCGCTGTTGGTATCAGTAATAATAAACTTTCCCGGTTCAAACGTAACTTTTTCAAGAATGACACAAGTTCCAAGGTCATATGATGCTATTTCTTCCAATTGTCGTTCGGCCTCATTTACAGTGGGATCTTTGTGCGCTGGAGTTTCATCAACTAATACGGTGAGGCTCCCTAGGTTTTTCGAAAGCAATTTGACTTCTATCCTTCGGTTGGCAGCTCTTCCGCCCTTGGTTCGGTTGGTATATGCCGGCTTGTAGTGGCCATACCCTTTGTAGGTTAGCTGGCCAGCCGGAATGCCCTTTTTTAGCAGATAGTCATACACCCATTTTGCCCTGTTTTTGGAAAGAAGGTTGTTTGTTGCTGCTTTGCCCGACTTATCCGTATGACCTCCGATCTCCAATTTCAGATCTGAACTCTTCCGAAGAGCTTCTAACAGATAGTTTAAATCTTCGTTGCCGGCTGGATTTGATAATGTTGTTCTGTTTGGGCCGAATTTCACTTTGCTCATGATCATGATCGTTCCGATCGGGATGGCTTCAGGCACTATAGCCAGGTGCTCAACCGTAAGAAACAACATGCTGCTATCAATAATTTCAGGCATCGGAGGACAAATCCTGGCCCCGGCTTCATCTGTCAATACAAACTCTGGATAGGGCTGAAAGTTCTTAATGTTCTCCCTTATGTTGTTGTACCTGGGGCTGGTATTTGCCCCGTCAGTACCAAGATCCCAATAAGCAGTGGCTTCAATATCAGACATTCCGCAAAATTGCTTAAGGATCAGTGCCGAAATGTAACCCGAAGCATGCCAGCCATTCCAGCAATGCAGATACACGGGGCCTATACTGTCATTTTGTGCACTTTCGAACACTGCCTGTAGCATGTCATAGATGTGTTTCTCGTCGTAATAATCAAACTGCGCGTACTTCATTTGATTGACACCCCCGTTTTGGCAGTTGCAGCTGTGTGAAATAGGTGCATCATCGAAATTAGTTCGGTATAGATATATGGATTGTGAAAACCCTTCAGAGCAGAGGTTGTCAATTCCGTCTGCAGGCAAGGGGTTGCTGTTTTTTCTTTTCTTGCTTTCGTGGAAATAATTATTTGCACCACCCCGGTACGCCACTCCATGAAGTATAGGGCGTAAATTCCTTGTGCCGTAAAGTGAATCAAACCCTTTACCCCAATTGTCTACCACCTTATACATTAGGTCTCCTCCCCCGTAGCGCTCCTTATAGTATTCCGGAGAAGGAAGAATTGAAAGCTCAGAGGAATCAGCCCAATTGAAATTTTGGGAGAAGGTATGCCTCGGGTCACGCAAATAAATTAGAGAATCAGCACGAAACAAGATTGTGTCAATTTCAACCTTGTTCGAATCAGGGTCTCCCGGACCCTGTGCGGAAATTCCTTCCATAGGAAGGGCAATGCAGATAATAAATATGATTAATGTAAACCTCATAGGCATCAAAATTAATACGGATATTACTATATATCCCGGGCTTCCCCATAAATTATTCACAGCTTCAATAACAATAACATTATTTAATGTGCAATGTTAAAGGTCAGACATATATATAAACGTATGTAGTATGAATACAGACATGTGCGTTAAAAGGTTTTTATTATTCGCCTGATAGAAGACAGGTAAGTGCTGCCAAATAGATTTAAATGAACCAATAGTGGGTATACGTTGCAATAATCGATTCGCTCTTCCCATCCTGGCTCAAGTGACCATTGATCATTGTACCCATCATAAAATGAAGGA
>JAAZYJ010000233.1 GCA_014239715.1 Flavobacteriales bacterium | reverse complement strand
GTGGATTTTTCAATTTTTGGCATTACTGTACTCTCTTTCTGAGGAAACCCGAGACGTATTCCAAGCACATAACAATTCCTATGATTATCAGAAGGATAGCTGCAGCAGTATCAAATTCGTATCGATCAAAGGCTGTATTCAATGTTGCTCCAATACCTCCACCACCGACGATCCCCACAACAGCAGATTCACGAAAATTGATGTCAAGGCGATAGACCGATAATCCAATCATCCTTGGCATGACCTGAGGTTGAATCGCGTAGTTGATCCATTGAAACCATGTAGCACCTGTTGCTTTTATTGCTTCAGCCTGGGACTCACTCATGTTCTCTATGTCCTCGGCAAGAAGTTTAGCATAGAATCCGATAGTGCCGATTGACAACGCAATGAATCCTGCAAAAGGACCGAAGCCAAACAATTTGACTGCAAAAATAGCCAGTATGATTTCCGGAAAGGTTCTTGATAATGCAATGATTGACCGGTTGAAAAGATAAATATATTTTGGTGCTAAATTGCGTGCAGCACCTAGACCTATTGGTACAGAAAGCATGATCCCGGCAACTGTTGAAATTATTGCCATCCAAATGCTTTCCTGAATACCGTCCCAAACAACTCCACGATTGTCAGCAAAATTGGGAGGGAAAAAAGCATCCAAAAATCTCTCAGCTCTTGGCAGCCCCTCAGCGACCCGGGTCCAGTTGACATCCATAGTTCCAAATGCTGCAGCTAGATAGAGCGCCGAAAAAAAGTATATTGCTCTCCTTATAGAGCCATTCTTTATATAAGGAGGCTTCTTCCATGTCATCGGATAGGTTATGGTCCCTGACTTATCCATCATGACTCCACCCCAGGAATAGTCGACTCTTCATTTAGGTCTTCTTCCTCCACCTTACCTATGGTTGCCTCCCAATTTTCCTCACCATAGATACGAGTCAGGACCTTTGGAGTAAGATCTTCTGGGGGACCGTCATAGACGATTGAACCCTGTTCTAATCCAACAATCCTTTTGGAGAACATTTGGGCCAGCAATACATCGTGAATGTTGATAATTGCTGCCAGACCACGTTCCTCACAAAGTTCGTTTATCAATCGCATGATCTGCCGTGATGTTTTAGGATCGAGACTCGCTGTGGGCTCGTCAACAAGAAGCAGATCAGGATTTTGGATTAATGCCCGGCAGATTCCAACCCTCTGTCTTTGACCTCCTGACAATTCATCGGCACGTTTGTCGGCCATGTCCATCAGTCCAACACGATCTAAAAGACGGTAAGCCTCCCGAATATCATCACCTGGGAATCTGCGAAACCAACTACGCCAGAAACCTACATAGCCCAATCTTCCAGACAAAACATTTTCCATGACCGTTAAGCGTTCGACGAGTGCGTATTCCTGAAAGATCATCCCCATTCGCCTTCGTGCCTGACGAAGTTTCCACCGTGACAACTTTGTTAGTTCTAGTTCTCCAAGGAAAACCTTTCCCTTGGTTGGTTCTACCAAACGATTTACACATCGGATTAGAGTCGATTTCCCCGCACCTGAAGGACCTATCAACGCCATCACCTGGCCTTTAGGCACCTCAAGTTTGACGTCCTTAAGGGCTTCATCACCTGTAGGGTATTTCTTATTTAAATCTTCTATACGAAGCATGAACTCTTATTTGAATCCACGCATATAAGGAAGGCAGAGCCCACCAATAGTGGGCCCTAACTAATGATGCGTGTTATGTGAAGTTATTTACAGTTGTAACTAACGCCGTTTGCGGCATCTATTTTACGTATGACATCCCAGTGGGTTTTATGTCGAATGTTGATGAACCGGTCGGCCTTCTTGAATTCCTTCTTGAAGTTCTCACCCCACTTATAGGTATAAAACGCTTGTTTAACTTTGGCAACTACAACTGGATGTAGATTGTGAGCGTGACCGTAACCGGTGGTAGGGAATGTTTGGGATTTATAAACTGTTCTAAGTTTTTCCTTTTCAATTACACCACGACGAATCATTCTTTCAAGGACAGAATTGGCTATTGATGCAATCTCATAATCTCCATTGTAGACACCCAAAATAGAATTATCATGTTTACCAGAGAAGGTAGGAGTAAAGTCACGTTCAGCAACCAAATCAAATTCACCTTTTAGGATTGCTGAAGGTGCCTTGAAGCCTGAGTTCGATGTGGGTGCAGTGAAAGCCATTGTGCGTCCCTTAATTTGGGTTGGAGACGTAATTTCACTATCTTTCTGAACAATGATCTCCATCTCATAACCAAATCTGCCATCCTCATAAGCCATCATAGCAAAAGGTACGAAACCAGCGCAGTTAACAGCAATTGGGTTGGAGCCGGTATTGAAACCTGCAACGTGTAATCTTCCGGAACGCATTGCTTCGAGCTGTGCTGCGTTATTGTCTACTGGGAAGAAAACCACTTTTTTCCCAGTTGTTTTTGACATATGCCTGACAAAACCGTCCCAAATATTAGCATAAACTGCAGGATCTTCGACGGGTGTATAAGTAAAAATAATCGTACTAGGATTAACCCACTTGGATTCGTCCTGAGGTAGATCGGCAACCAAATCTAAGTCTTCATCACAATAGGCTTTATCAAGTGTTCCCCTTCGACAATCTTCAGCTAAAGCGATTAAAGGAAAACTTGTAATCAAAACTAAAGCTATACTCATTAAAATTAATTTAAACTCTTTCATCTCATTGTCTCCTGTTATGAGGTTTTATTATTCAGTAAGCCAATAGAAATTGACAAAACTGCTATGGAAAAGAGTAAAGGTTAATTTGTCTTGAAAAAACAATCAACCATTAATTTCATCGTATAAAAACTATAACATGTATTTATGTTGTAGTTTTATCTGAACAAGGTAAGAATCTTACACTTTTAAAAGAACTCAAAGAGAATGAATGACTGAAGATGACGTAAAAAAAGATAATGCTTTTGATACAATTCCTAAATTGATGTTGTATCACTCCAAACAAAGAGGTCAAAGTCCTGCGAACCGTCAAAAGGAATTAGGTATCTGGAAATCATGGACTTGGGCTGAAGTCGCAGATGAAGTCAGTAACTTGGCCTGTGGACTTGCAAGTTTGGGGTTTCAAAGAGGTGATAAATTAGCTGTTATTGGTAATAATCGCCCGCGACTTTACTGGTCGATGGTAGCCACACAAGTTCTGGGCGGAATTCCTGTACCGCTTTATCAGGATTCTGTTGCGGAAGAGATGCTATACGTTCTTGAAAATGCTGACGTTAAGTATGCAATTGTGCAGAACCAAGAACAGACAGACAAACTCCTTGAGATAAAGGATCGCCTGCCAAATCTTGAGCATATATGTTATGAAGAACCTCGCGGAATGCGTAACTACTCTCAGGAATATATACACTACTACAAAGATATTCAG
>JAAZYJ010000286.1 GCA_014239715.1 Flavobacteriales bacterium | reverse complement strand
CCCATAGGAAAGGGACGAGGATTCCGTTATGGGTTTCCTAACGATCAGTATTATTTCAAGTCGCAGGAGGAGATGAAAGAATTGTTCGTAGATCTTCCGGAAGCAATCATCACAATTGAGGAAATTGTCGATAAATGTGAGACTTATAGCCTTTCCAGTGAAGTGTTACTGCCTGGTTTTGATATTCCTGAACAATTTCAGCATGAGCAGGATTCAGAAGATGATGGCAAACGAGGTGAGAATGCGTATTTGAGACACCTGACGTATGAAGGAGCAGCGAAAAGATACGAGGAGGTAACGGATGAGATTACGGAGCGTTTGGATTTCGAATTGTCTGTTATCGCCAACACAGGTTACCCCGGGTATTTTCTGATCGTTCAGGATTTCATTGCCGAAGCCAGAAAAATGGGTGTTTCAGTAGGACCCGGTAGGGGGTCAGCGGCAGGATCCGCTGTTGCGTATTGCACGGGTATCACCAACATTGATCCCATCAAGTATGATTTGCTTTTTGAGCGTTTCTTAAATCCGGATAGAGTATCGATGCCCGATATTGACATTGATTTCGATGATGAAGGCAGAGGAAAAGTAATCCAGTATGTCATTGAAAAATACGGATCGAGCCAGGTCGCTCAAATAATTACTTACGGCACGATGGCTGCAAAATCCAGCATACGGGATACCGGTAGGGTACTTGATCTTCCATTGCCGGATACGGATAGGGTCGCCAAATTGGTGCCTGATATAAAACTCGGTAAACTTTTCGGTCTGGATGATGATAAGCTGAAGGAAAACCTGAATGCAGAGCAGCTGGTGAAAGCCAAAGAGCTGAAACAGATTTCTAACGGAACCGGATTAGAAGCGGAGGTGGTAAATCAAGCGCGTTTGTTGGAAGGCTCCATACGTAATGTAGGAATTCATGCTTGCGGAGTGATCATAACTCCTTCAGATATTAGAGAGTTTGTTCCCGTAGCCATTTCTAAGGACGCTAATTTATGGTGTACGCAGTTTGACAACAGTGTTGTAGAGAGTGCGGGATTGTTGAAGATGGACTTTCTGGGCCTAAAAACGTTAACACTGATCAAGGACACGCTTAAAATAGTTAAGGCCAGAGACGGAATTGAAATCGATATTGAAGCTATCCCTCTTGACGACGAAAAGACTTACGAACTTTTTCAAAAGGGAGAGACTGTTGGAATATTTCAATATGAATCGCCGGGAATGCAAAAACATTTGAAATCCCTAAAGCCTACTGTTTTTGCAGACTTGATCGCAATGAATGCCCTGTATAGGCCAGGACCTCTTGAATACATTCCCTCCTTTATTAAGAGGAAACATGGGGTTGAAGAAATTGTGTATGATCTTGAAGCTTGCAAAGAATATCTTGAGGAAACATATGGTATAACGGTTTATCAGGAACAGGTCATGCTTCTTTCCCAGTCTCTTGCGGGATTTACCAAAGGCGAAGCCGACACCTTGCGAAAGGCTATGGGCAAAAAGAAGTTTGATCTGCTTTCCAAATTGAAACCAAAGTTTCTGGACCAGGGAGGCGATAGAGGGCACGACAAGGAAATATTGGAAAAAATATGGACCGACTGGGAGGCCTTTGCGTCCTATGCATTCAATAAATCTCACTCAACATGTTACGCGTGGATCGCGTATCAGACTGCATATCTAAAGGCCAATTATCCGGCGGCATACATGGCATCAGTTCTGTCCAATAACATGAACGATATTAAGACTGTATCAGCCTTTATGGAAGAGTGCAAAAGAATGGGGTTACAGGTTCTGGGACCTGATGTTAATGAAAGCTATTACAAATTTGCAGTCAATAAGGAAGGGGCTATTCGATTTGGATTAGGTGCTATTAAAAATGTGGGTGAAAGCGCAGTTAAGGCAATTACGGAAGAAAGGAAGAAGAATGGCCTTTACGAATCCATTTATGATCTTGTTCAACGTGTCGAGCTAAGGTCATTGAACAGACAAGCCATGGAGGGTATGGCCCTTGGTGGAGGATTTGACTCCTTCGATGTTTATCATCGTGCTCAATTTTTCGCAAAAGATGAAAAAGGTCTTACAATTATTGATCATCTGCGAAAGTTTGGAGCAGCAGTACAAGCTCAGCTTGACGCTCCGCCGGATCTGTTTGGGAATGCTGTTGACGTTCAGCTGGCGCAACCAAAAGCCAGTTATGCAGAACCATGGACGGCAATGGAAAAGCTGACAAGAGAAAAAGAAGTGGTTGGGATCTATATATCCGGACATCCATTGGACGATTTTCAGTTGGAGCTGAAAAATTTGTGCAGAGGGACATTAATGCATCTTAATCATGATTTAACGAAGCTGGCTAATCAGGAATTGCTTATAGCAGGTATTGTAATTGCTACGGAACACAGAATGACCAAGACAGGAAAGCCATTCGGAACCATGGAAGTTGAGGACAAAACGGACAATTACAAGTTTTTCTTGTGGTCCGAAGATTACTTGAAACTGAAGCATTTTTTAGTGGATGGCAGTCTGTTAATGATCAGAGGCAAGGTGCAAAAAAGGAAATGGTCGAAAGATGACAAGGAACTGGAGTTTAAGATTCATGGTTTAGAACTGCTGGCTGAAGCAAGGGAGAAAATGACCAAGGTCTTAAACCTTCGTATGGTGTGTGATGGGATTAATGATGAATTTGTGAAAAAATTGCATGAAATTCTATCTGAATATCCGGGTGAATGTCAGCTAAAAGTGAAACTGATAGACAATGTGGATAATATTGTTGTGGAAATGCCGGCTAGGAAATGTGGAATAAAGGTGTCCAATGAATTACTTCAGAAAATAGATTTGCTGGGTGGTGTGGACTATTATTTGAACGATAGGATGACAAGGTGACAGTAAATTTAGAATGGTATTTTTTTTGATATTGTCCAAATGATTAAACTAAATTAGAGATTTAGGAAAATAAAATTTAAAAAATTATAGAAATGGCAGTAGAATTTACAGAAGACAACTTCGAAGAGTTAGCACTAAAATCAGATAAGCCGGTGTTGGTAGACTTTTGGGCTGAATGGTGCGGTCCTTGCAGGATGGTAGGTCCGTTGGTAGATGAAATTCATTCAGAATATGACGGTAAAGCAGTAATTGGTAAGGTAAATGTTGACCATAATCAAGGTATTGCAGTCAAGTATGGGGTGAGAAGCATACCAACTATAATCTTTCTTAAAAATGGAGAGGTCGTGGATAAATCGGTCGGTGCAGTACCAAAACAAACTTTAATTGATAAACTGGAAGCGGCTATGTAAGAGCTGAATTCCTGATAAAAATTGTATCCTCTGCGTTATGCAGGGGATTTTTTTTGCCTACGTAGTGCATGACAGTTCAGTCAGTTCAATAGTACTAATTATAAGAAGTTGTGTTATTCGAGTGCAAAAGTGGCATATAAAGAATATATTTGTGCAATCGTTCAAGATGGCGAATGAAATTATCTTAAATAGTGAGCAGTTTGAATTAACCATCAACCGCCTCTGTTATCAGCTCATCGAAAATCACAATGATTTTTCTAATTCAGCAATTATAGGCCTTCAACCAAGGGGCATATACCTTGCAAATAGGCTGCAGAAAGTAATTAAAGCCAAAGCAGACATTGAAGTTCAAACGGGAGGATTGGATATCACCTTCTTTCGTGATGATTTCAGGAGAACAGACAGACCTCTGATCCCCAGCGCTACGAATATGGATTTTATTGTGGAAGGCAAAAAAGTGATCCTGGTCGATGACGTTCTTTACACAGGCAGAACAGTAAGAGCTGGACTGGATGCAACCATGACGTTTGGCAGACCAAGTACGGTTGAGCTGATGGCACTAATTGATAGAAGATTTAGTAGAAATCTGCCAATTGAACCTAATTATGTTGGAAAATCCGTAGATACAATTGAATCCGAACGGGTCACAGTGAATTGGGCTGAAGTTGAAGGAGAGGATCAAGTGATACTATATACACCAGAAGATGAATAAGGGATTAAGTGCAGACCACCTTTTAGGAATTAAATACATCTCGAAAGAAGATATTGAACTGATTTTTCAAACAGCGGATTCATTTAAAGGTGTAATTAACAGACCAATTAAGAAAGTGCCCGCCCTAAGGGATGTTACCATTGCCAATCTCTTCTTCGAAAATTCGACAAGAACAAAGCTGTCATTCGAATTGGCTGAAAAACGACTTTCTGCCGATATCATCAACTTTTCTTCGGGAGCTTCTTCCGTTTCCAAAGGTGAAACGCTTGTTGATACGGTGAACAATATTCTTTCGATGAAAGTGGACATGATCGTGATGCGTCACCCCACACCAGGCGCGGCCTTATTTTTATCGAGACAAGTTGATGCCAGGATAATAAATGCAGGTGACGGTACTCATGAACACCCCACTCAAGCACTTCTTGACGCTTATTCGATCAGAGAAAGACTGGGAGAAGTGGCTGGTAAAAAGGTGGCAATAATAGGAGATATAAAGCATTCCAGAGTAGCATTGTCAAATATATATGCACTTCAAAAATTAGGAGCTGAAGTAATGGTGTGTGGACCAACAACCTTAATCCCAAAACATATCGCTCAGCTTGGTGTTCGGGTAGAGCACAATTTAAAAGAAGCACTGGCATGGTGTGATGTGGCAAACATGCTTAGGATTCAAATGGAAAGGCAAGATATAAAGTACTTTCCTTCAATTCGGGAATACACAATGCAATACGGTTTGTCTATGCAGATATTAGATGAACTTAATGAAAAAATAGTGGTAATGCACCCCGGGCCAATCAACCGAGGAGTAGAAATTACGTCGGAAGTTGCAGACTCAGATCAAGCCATTATTTTGAATCAGGTAGAAAATGGTGTAGCAATAAGAATGGCGGCTATTTATCTGCTTGCCGCAAAAATTGACAGAGTATAAAAAAGTTTGCTAAATTTGAGGAGCATAGCTTTTTCTATGTGTAAAAAAGACCAAAAAATGAACTTTGTTGTTGAGAAGAAAGATAAGCATACGGTGATAACGTCTAAGGTTGAAAAACTGAACAATATCGTTGCTCCTGAGCTGAAAAGTGAAGTGGTAATGCTCGATAAGAATGGAGTAGCGGCAATGATAATTGATTTAACCGAGACGAGGTATTGCGACTCGTCAGGATTAAGCGCATTGTTGGTTGCTAATAGATTGACAAAAGCCGCCGGAGGAACTCTTGTTATTACAGGGTTGCAGCCATCGGTGGAAAAACTTATTCAGATTTCTCAACTCCATACGGTTTTGAATATAACCCCTACTTTAAACCAAGCTGAAGATCTTCTTGTCGTTAGTCAGGTACAAAATGACGTTGACAAAGAAGACTAACAGGAAAAAACTTAATATGAAAAAAATTTTACTAGCTCTTGCGTTTGTTTTAGTAACACTCGCGAATGGGTTCGCCCAGTGTACACCAGACCCGTCATACACGACAGCCGGGATCTATCCGGATACTGCAACTGGTCTTGCAGATGCGTATACAGGAATGCCTTACTCAGAAGTGATTACAGTAGTTGTTCCTACAGACACCCTGGTGGACAATCCAATTGTGCCTGGAACTGATATTACAGTGGACATTGTTCATATTATCATGGATAGTGTAAATGGACTGCCAAATAATTTCACGTATGACTGCAATCCGACTAATTGTGAATTTCCTGGTGGCGGAAACGGTTGTATCGTGATGTATAGCACGTCTGATCCTGTTGTTGGAGATATTGGAGTGTATCCTTTGAAAATTTACACAACGACTAATGTAACTGTTCCTCCATTCAGTATACCAGCATCACAGGTAGACACCATTACATCGTACTACATTGAAATACTCGATGGATCTTCTCTTGGTTTGAATCGGTATAACAGCGCATCGATGGTTGTATCAGATGTTGCACCAAATCCAGTTACCGGAATTTCAAGATTACAAGTGTTGTCAGGTGTTGCAACCAGTGGAAAACTGGTGATAACCAATTTAATTGGTGAAGTTGTGAAATCAAAGGAAATGAGGCTGAACAAGGGCGTAACGGATTTCATGATCAATGGCAGCGATTTCGAAGCGGGAATTTATTTAGTTACTGTGGCCAGTGAGAACAAAACCGTCACGAAAAAGATCGCCATCAAAAAGTAATTTTTATCATTGAAAGACATTGAGCCCTGTTATTATTGCAGGGCTTTTTTTATCTGTTGTAATTTGTGAAATATTAGTTTGCGTTTTGAGGTCACTATATTAGGGTGTGGCAGTGCTGTTCCGACTCTGAACAGGTCTGCAAGTGCACAGTACGTTAATGTTTTGGAGCGACACCTTTTGATTGACTGTGCAGAAGGAACTCAACTGCAATTGCGTAGATACAAGGCTAAATTTCAAAAAATTGATCACATCTTTATTAGTCATTTGCATGGGGATCATTTTCTTGGGCTGGTTGGCTTGCTTTCAACATTTCACCTGTTAGGAAGGACACGGCCGGTTTGTATTTATGGTCCTGAAAAATTAAGGGACATCATTAATTTGACTCTCCATGGATCCAATAACAAACTGAATTTTGAATGGGAGCTCCGAAACTTAAATTTCAAGAACAAGGAGCTCATATTTGAAGATAATTTGATTGAGGTTCATAGTTTTCCGTTGAAACATCGAATTGACTGTTGCGGGTTTTTAATTCAAGAGAAAGAACGGGAAAGGAATATCAAAAAAGATAAAATCCTTGAATACAATATTCCACTTGCTGACATTGCTGGTCTAAAGAAAGGAGCTGATTTCAAAACGAGCAACGGTGATGTTATTTCTAACCAAGAGCTGACCGAAGATCCACTCCCGGCCAGATCCTACGCTTACTGCTCAGATACAATGTTCAGTGAAGCTACGATCGAAGCAGTGAGAAATGTAGACGTACTATATCATGAAGCCACTTTCACCTCTGACTTGTCTTCCAGGGCAAAAAAAACCTACCATTCCACCGCAAAGCAGGCAGCTGAAGTAGCGGCAAAGGCAGAAGTGGGAAAACTTATTGTTGGTCATTACTCTGCCAGATACAAGGAGCTGGACAAATTTGATGAGGAGATCTCGCCCGTTTTTGCTAATTATATTCTAGCCGAAGACGGATTAAAGATCAAATTGTAATAACAATGGATCCCGACGGACTTGTTAAATTGGCATTCTGGCTTTGGGAACGATATTGAGCGAGGCAAAATCATCCGCTAAATATTTGAAATGAGAGGCCATAGCAATCATCGCAGCATTATCCGTACAATACTCAAAATCAGGGATAAACACGGTCCAACCCTCCTTTTTGCTCATGTGCTGAAGCTTCGACCGAAGTCCTGAATTAGCAGAAACTCCGCCGGCAATCGCAATGTTATTTATTTTATGGTCTTTGGCGGCCTTTTTAAGTTTTCTCAACAACACGTTAACAATATGTTGCTG
>JAAZYJ010000389.1 GCA_014239715.1 Flavobacteriales bacterium | reverse complement strand
CCTTTTTCAATTTCAGAGACATTTCAAAAACGCAACATCAACTCTACCATAAGTGAATCGTTCAGAAGATTATCTGCTGTAAGAGAAATTTGTTTCAAAAACAATAAAAAACTGGTCACCTATTTTTCGATGGCTTTCGGCAATCCTTATGGTGATGAATGGAGCACTTATATTGTTGCTCACTGGGCGGAGAAATTACTGAACGAGCTGGGCATAAAGATCCTGTCCTTAAGCGATACGATCGGCACTTCCAATCGGGATAACATTCGATTTCTGTTTGAAAAATTGATCCCGGAGTTTCCTCAGGTAGAGTTCGGAGCACATCTTCATACTACGCCTCAGGCATGGGAAGAAAAAGTGGATGCTGCTTTTAAAGCTGGTTGTAGGAGATTTGATGCTGCCATTAAAGGATATGGAGGATGTCCTATGGCAAAGGATGAGCTGACCGGAAATATGCCTACTGAAAAATTGCTGTTATATTTAAAAGATAAAAACCTGACAGATTCTTTTGACTTTTCTATGTTTGACATTGCTATGAAAAATTCGTCTAAAGTGTTCCCGATATCATGAAACTATTGTCAAAATTCTTGGTCTTATTTGGAATGGGCTTGTTCCTTTCCTCATTTTTTATCCCTGCTGTTCATATTACTTCTGATATTGAGCTGAATGGGTTTTATGCATTCTTATTGAATTTAAGCATGCTGTTTTATGTGGACAGTGGGATGGAGTATTTTGAATTTGTCTTCATGATCCTTACCAATGTTTGGGTAGTTTTTCTTTTTATCAGATACTGGCGTAAGAATGAGAGTAGGATATTGACGTTTTTTGTTGCCGCACAAGCTATGACATCCGGTTTGTATTGGTTATTCAGAATTGAAGACTCATCAACATTATTGATCGGTTTTTGGGCTTGGTTGGTGGGAGTGCTGTTTATTTCAGTAGCCAGCATCCTGAAAGGAAAGAATCAGGAACAATAGGAGCAGGTCTCAATGGCAGTGAAAACGGGGTCTCAGATAAAATAAGAAGCCGTTCCTTTCGGAACGGCTCCCCCCACCTTACAGATAACTAGTTTCAAACACCAGTTACCTTTTTATAAACGTAGAATGTCAAAAATGTTACAGCTGGTAATTAACTTTAACACAAATTTAACATTGTGATATAGCTTAACCAGTTGGAATATAGCAATATATATTGTTGATAACTATTATTTTTTTATTCTTTTCTCAACAATCTTAACTATTGATTCGTAAATCATTCGTCTCCAGTTCATGCATTGCACATTCTTCAGGTGTAGTGTGATCGGTTTTGATTTTACAGCTACTTTTATGAATTCAAATTGGAGAGAGACGCAAAGATAACGGCCATTCTTTTTTTAACGTATTTAGTCTATGGTTTACTTTATCTCTTTGAAGGAAAATATGGGTTACTGCTGCCATATCCGGTTATCGTAGTGTTGGTGCCTACATTATGCGTGGTTTTCTTTGTTAAGAATTTTGGAAAGCTGGTCAGTGCATTTTTTCTGTTGTTTCCGCTGATACTATTCCCTCCACTGTTAGAAGTATTGTTCGGGTCAGAATATTTCTGGCTTTACCTTCTGGGGTCCAGCTCAGCTCCTATATTCCTCTATGCCAGCATCAGGGAAAGATTTGTCTGGGAAAAATTCTTTTGGCTTCCATTGTGTGCTTTCATATTGTTGAGCTTAGCCATTATGATCTATTGGTATGCTCCTGAAATATTGATGATTCCTATGTCGGGGTTGCTAGTAGTTTCATTGATCACCTTGTTGTTGAATGGTAAAAAGTTTGAACTTCCTTTTGGGTTTAAGCAACAATTCCTTATTCTGGCATTAACATCTGCCTTATTGACTCTTACGTTTTTAGGAGAGCTTGTTGTTAATTAGACTATCCGATGTCATAGCCCAATGAACATTTTCACATCCTGTTTGTTTCAATTGTGTTATGAAAAAAATAATTTACCAAATTTCTCCCTTTTTAGCGATATTAATACTAACCTCAGGATGTATGATAACAAAAACAAAATGTAAGAAGATGTATCAGGCATCAAGTAGTAATGTTTATGACGCGATTATAGTTCCCGGCATTCCATATAGAGGAAATGTTTGGAATAGGACAATGAAAGGGCGTGTTTATTGGGCAAAACATTTGTTCGACGAAGGGATTACTAAAAACATAATCTTCTCAGGAAGTTCGGTTTATTCTCCATATTGTGAAGCGGAAATTATGGCATTGTATGCAAGGGAAGTAGGCTTGCCTGAAGAAAATATCTTTGTTGAAGTTAAAGCAGAACATAGCACAGAAAACGTTTTTTACTCCTATAAGCTAGCTCGAAATCTAGGATTTGAAAACATCGCATTGGCTACTGATCCATTTCAATCCTTACTTGTTAAAAGGTTTGTCAGGCGTAAAGTGAATAACATAGATATCGTGCCTTTTGTTATAGAGATCCTTGAGCAGAATGAGCACCAAATGTTTGATCCGATAATCGAAGATTCATTAGCCTATAATAAAGATTTTGAATCTATAACTGTGCGCGAATCAAAGCTCAAGCGGTTCCGTGGTACGTTGGGAAAAAACATCAATTTATCTTACTATACTGAAGAGCTTTGAGCATGATCGAATGGCGAAAAGCAATAGTGCTGTAAGTGAGCTGAGCTATCACTTCTCAAAGAGGATTACCATCCAAGTTTTTTGATCTTCACGGCAAAAGAATGTGAGACGACAATGTAATATCCTGGGGTGAGGGAGGATATATCAGCAATTGTCTCATTCTTGTTTCTGGTAATAAATTTCACTTTTGAAGTTACGTTTCTTCCGAGAATATCGAATAATTTTAGTCTGTCTGTTTCGTCGGGGCTAGCCTGTATAGTAATGGTGTTTGTTGCCGGATTCGGAAAGATGAGAATGGGCATTTCCAGCTCATCGGACAGTTCTATTGCAACTATAGACGAATAGAAAAACTGGCCGTCGATGTCTGTTTGTTTGAGGCGATAGTAAGATCGGCCTGACAAAGGCGATTCGTCTATGACAGCATAGCTTAAAAGGTCTAACGACATTGTTGAGCCATCCACTTCTGCAACCCACTGCCAATTGAACCCGTCTTTTGAACGCTGAACCGTATAATAGTCATTGTTGATCTCAGACAAGGTTTGCCAGCTCAGCTTAACTTGTTTCAAATTCTCTAGAGCTCGAGCCTGAAAATGCAAAAGTTCTATGGGTAATGGCCCTGAAACATTCTCGATGACACCTGAACCGTTTGATCCGGCACCGCTGTCTGCATTCCCGCAGCCAATGCAGTTTATTCCTCCGGTCCCGGCCGAGTTAGAGATCGTAATGTTACCTGTTGGTTGCGCTCCGGAGAAAATGATCGCTCCCAATCCGCCACCGCCTCCGCCACCATGCATTGCGCCGTGATTCACATCGCCACCATTGCCGCCACTGGAAGAGATCGTCAATGGACATGCAGGATCAATGCTCCAGGTGTCAATTTCAAATACAATGGTGCCTCCTGAACCACCACCACTGTTGCCATCATTGCCGCTGCCCGTTGTTACGGACTCTCCATCAGCACTAATATCTAGTGCCCCGGAACAGCCTCCTGATGTAATTTCAGTGGCTTTGATCAGAACAATTCCTCCGCCGTTCCCGGCTTTCTGGGACCCACCGTTATTTGCTTCTCCTGCGCCACCGCCACCACCCATAAAGATGCGTGTGGAGGATATGTGTGCGCTAAGATCAAGGCCGCCAATCCCCCCGGCAGTAGGACTGCATGTTGGCCAACCCGGGCCACCTTGTCCTCCGGCTGAAAAGTTTCCTCCTCCGCCTCCACCGGCGTTGTGACTGTTCCCTCCGCCACCGCCACTCAGGATCTTACCCATACCGGCGACAAAGGAAGTGTTGGTTGATTTGTAAATCCCTTCACCCTTGTCTGCGTGATTGTTATCCGAAACAAACCGAAAGTCTGTATTTCCATTGCAGCCTGCGGAACCACCCAAATTCGGAAAAGCTCCTCTCAATCCTGTAGCAGTTGCACTGATAGAATGAGCCAGTGTCAATACTCCCGGAACATTGAAAGCAGTCACTCCGCCAATGTTGCCGTCCCATTTGCGTGTTGAAATATTGGAAGTTGTTGTGTAATCGGGACTTCCAAATGTCGGGAACGTAATGATCTGGACAGCAGAATTTGTTCCTGTATTGAAGCTATTACTAAGTGAATTGACCAGTGTTATTGTTGTCGGGGACCCTAAAGATTCAGTATGTGAGCTAATTGTGTTGATTTCGTACAATCCGGCAGAAGAAATTGCGCCAAGATCTCCAAAGCTAGAATTGTCTGAGGTATTACTGCCTATTACATCATCCTGCATTTGCAGAATGATAACTTTCTCACCATCTTCAAATGAGTCGCCAGATTCATCAATGTCGCTTACTGAAAGGGTATTAGAAACGATAGAAGTTACCTTGGCATATCCGTTAATTACTTGAGCTTCACCACCAAAATGCACCAATACAAATGCAAAAACAAGCCAAGGCTCAATTCGCTTTCGCAATGCACCTTGATATGCATGTATTTGTCCCCTTAATGGGGTGTTAGACGGGCAAGTCATTTTATGGTTTTAGTGGCGTTGTAAGCGCACACAGCTAACATCGCTTTCAGCAAGAAATAGATAGAGGTGATAGTAATTTACAAAAAAAATATCTTTCAGGGGCTCATTTTACGTTTTCAAAGGACCCAAAGCACAAAACAAACAGCTACTGGCAAATTGAAATAATAGATTTTGGAGGCGGATTAAAACGAGATTCTATTATCTTTACCGTGCATTTTGGTTCTAAAACAATGAATTGTTTGGATTAAAAGGGAACCGGGTGAGAATCCCGGGCTATTCCCGTAGCTGTATTCTTCAAGAGTGTTAAAGTGGCCACTGTTCTTAGGGATGGGAAGGCGTAACACAGCGAAGTAAGCCAGAAGACCTGCCTCATGCAAAGATCAAGCTTTCGGGATAAAAGCATCGATGTATGAACAGATCTTGTTCGGTCGAAGTTTTTCTCTCTTTTTATTGACACAAAACGAAGCAAAAAAATGCACTCGTTTAAATTAAAGAGAATGAAAATTATTTACCTGCTAATGGTGTTAGCTGTAATCTGCAGCTCAGGATTAAACGCTCAAAACAAAAGTTTTACGCAAATCACAACTTTTGATTCTTTGACACTTGGCAATGAAACCCATTGGGATGGTTCTGACCAGTCAGGAATTTTTTATGGTGAACATGGGTTCTGGAATTTTCAAAATGAGTATGATACTTCATGGGGCGGTTACTGGGCGTCCGGATGGGCATATTCGAATGAAACGGATATAGCAACAGTCGGAAATCAATTTTCCTCATTCGCTGGAGGTGATGTATCCGGGGGTGGCAATTACATAATTGGAACTACAGCAATAAGTGATCCTAACACTTTTTATCTCTCATCAGCAGGATTAAATTTTTATGTTTCAAATTCTACCTATACTGCTATTTCAATGCGTGACGGTGATTTGTATGCTAAAAAATTCGGGGACTCTACTGATGCTTCCGGAGTGGTAGATGGCACAAATGGAGAAGACTGGTTAAAGCTTTCGATTTACGCTTACACTCATGGGACATTATGGGATTCGGTCGAGATTTATTTGGCGGATTATCGATTCAGTAATGACTCCTTGGATTATATATTGGACACCTGGGAGGAAGTCAATTTACCTTTTATTTCTGATAGTTTGCGTTTTTCTCTAACCAGCTCAGACATTGGACTTTTCGGAATGAATACACCGGGTTACTTTTGCCTCGATCACATAACCGGCGATTATTTTACGGGAATAGAAGAAAATGTTGTTGATGCGCTGGAGATCTATCCAAATCCTACTCATGATCACATCACTGTTGGAGAAGGAATAGGATTGTTGGAGATCTATTCTGTAGCAGGATCGAGAGTGTTGATCCAAAACCTGTCTGATTCGTCCCTAGTAGATGTTTCTTCTCTAGAACCGGGCATGTATCTGGCGGTCTTGCGACGAGAAGATCAAGTTTTCAGTTCTAAGCTAATTAAATCGAATTGAGATTTTCACTGCTCATATTGCTATTGTTACAGCTCATTCCTGGATTTGGTCAGGGAGCGTTTGCGCCATCAGCAGGCCAAGTCGGAACTACCGCCATACATAAAGATTCATCGGTTATACAGGCTTGGAGCACAGGATGTTCTGTTGTTCTTGGTCCGCTGGATATTGCAGACCCCTCTCTTGGTCTTGCTAGTTTCGGAGTAGCGGATGATGCGAATGGTGTGGCTAACGGGACAATTATCAGCCTTGGGGATAATGGGAAGGCGATAGTTACATTTGGTGGCGTCATTTACAATGGTCCGGGGTTTGATTTCGCTGTTTTTGAAAATTCTTTTAGCGATGATTTTTTAGAATTGGCTTTTATTGAAGTGAGTTCCGATGGTGTGAGTTTTTTCCGTTTTCCGGCAACTTGCAACCTGCAGGACACGGTTCAGATCGGTCCGTTTGGTGCTTCTGACGCAACGCATCTGAACAACCTAGCGGGGAAATACCGGGCCCAGTACGGTACTCCATTTGATCTGGACGAGCTAAGCGGGATTCTTGGGTTGAATGTGAATGAGGTAACTCATGTGAGGATCATCGATTGCGTAGGTTCAATTCAACCTGAATTCGCCTCTTACGACCAATACGGGAATGTTATCAATGACCCATATCCGACCCCATTTCCTTCTGGTGGCTTTGATCTGGACTCCGTAGGGGTGATGCACTACCAGCCACTTACTTCGATTTCCGAGATCGATCAAGGCCTCACCATCTATCCCAATCCTACAAACAGGTTTGTCTCGGTTGCTTCTTCCGACCTCTTGTGTGTTGAAATTTTTGATCTGCAAGGAAGACTTGTTATCACAAGTACGCAGAACCGTATTGATTGCATCGATCTGCCATCCGGACAGTACTTCGTAAAGATCTTAACACGGTTCAGTTCTTTCAACCAAAGTTTCATAAAGCAATGAAAAGGATTTTGATATGTAGTCTGATCCTTTCATTACCCGCTTTTATCAATGCCCAGGAAAAAAAGGATTCAACAATGATCGTCAAGCCTGCATCTGCTGAAGAAGATATGTATGCTATTCCTGAAGTTAGAATTACCGGCTTTCGATTGTCTCCACGCCCTAAAAATCTGCACAACAGTAAGTTTGATAGGGAGGAGCTAGACAAGCAAGGATCGTTTTCAGTGGCGGACGTGTTGCAGACACAAACGAATGCGTATATCAAAACATATGGACCTAATACATTGGCGTCTCCTTCGATCAGGGGAAGCGGGGCTAGCCACACACAAGTGTATTGGAATGGATTGCCAATTAATTCTCCGACATTGGGGCAGTCGGATCTATCTATATTGAATACTGAAATAATGGATCAGGTCTCGATCAATTACGGGAGTGATCTTTCCAGCTCCAGTGGTGCTCTTGGAGGCTCTATTGAGCTGAACGACGAATTGCATTGGCAGAGAAGCTCAACCATTCGTTATCGTCAGCGTTCCGGCAGCTTTAGCTCAAGGTCCAGCTCCATTTGTTTGCAGGAATCTTCCGACAACCTCTATTTTTCAGCCGCGGCGGTATATGCCAGTGCTGTTAATAATTTTAGTTATGTCGATCGAGCTTTTGCTGAACCCACGTTGCAACGTATGGAGAATGCCGATTTTACACAACAGGGAGGAACCGTTACTGTTGGCTACAAACAAAAGAAGCACGAAATAAAGTTTTCCGGACTATTGAGCAAGGCCGACCGTGGTCTGCCGGTTATTATGGGAGTCTCTTCAAAAGGCGAGCGTCAGCTGGACGATTCCTTTATGGGAGTTATGGACTATCAGTATCTGGGAGCCAGGTTCCAGAACCAGCTCAAATTAGGTAGTGTTAGCTTAGTAAATCGTTATGCTAATCCGGCAATAGAGCTTTCTGCAGAACATGTAAGTCAGGTTTTGATCTTTCAGAACGAGGCTAAACTCTTATTTAAGGAGCTTTGGAGCATCAATTCTCGGATGGCGGGGAGACTTGAACAAGCAACAAGTTCCAGCTATTCAGGAACAAAAAGCAGAGATCTTTTCAGCAACTATACCGAACTTGAGCGTTCCGGGAGAAGAACAAAATACACTGCGCGTGTTCGCACAGAAATGATCGGTCAGGAACTGGCAGCTGTGCTTCCGGGCTTGAGTGGATGGGTAGTGCTAAATAATAAAGGTGTACCGTTACGGATCAAATGGAATGCATCCAAAAATTACAGACTCCCTTCGTTAAACGATCTGTATTGGCTTCCGGGGGGCAACCCGGACCTTTTGCCCGAGAAAGGGTATTCTGCTGACCTCGGAATTTCAGCAGATCTGAATTCGAATGGCGGAGATGCTCATAAAACTTTGAATGGAAGCTCAGGTAACTGGTTCGAGATTACCGGTTTTTACGCCAACATTTCCAACTGGATATTATGGACTCCAACGGGTCAGACCTGGTCTCCTCAGAATTTGAAGAGAGTTCGCAACAGTGGAGTAGAGGTCAGCTATAAGGGCAGCAGATCGTTTAGCGCCTTTGGTTTGAGTCATAGCTTAACCATTAATATGTGCTATTCGCTAATAGAAAGCAAAGTGCTGGAAAGTGAGGTCTTTGGTGATCAGAGCATTGGTAATTCCATGATATTCATTCCTAAACACAATATGAAATACAATTTGGAATATCAGGTTCTGAACTGGACCTTTATTTTTGGTCAGTGTCTTACGGGAAGAGTGTATCTCGACGCGGTCAATCAAAGCTATATGCCGTACTATGGACCATCTTATTTGATAATCTCCAAACAGATCGAAGGCGTGGGAGATAGCAGATTGAAGCTGGGTGTGAAAATGAACAATCTATTTAATGAGGAGTATCAGATTATGCCATATCGGCCGATGCCGGGATTCAATGTTAACGTAATGGGAGAGATCGTATTTTGAGGTGGGGATGTTACATAGCTATTATTTTGCTTGGTCTTTCATGCAAAAAACGAGAAATAGGCCCTCAGTTTCTGGTTGAGCCACTTTTTAAGGGCGAAAAGGTGCTGATCCTGAATGAAGGTAATTTTGGCTGGGGAAATTCAAGTATAACTGCATATGACCCGGCCAACTATCAAGTGGCAAATGCAGTGTACTACAGTGCCAACGATCT
>JAAZYJ010000408.1 GCA_014239715.1 Flavobacteriales bacterium | reverse complement strand
TGCGGGAATCATATATGAAAACCATGCCGGACAAATAAAGATCATTCACTGCATTTCAAAAGGAGTGCACATTACTTCAGACTACGGCAAGTACTGGAAATCCCGGAAAATGCTCATCACTAATGTGCTGGATTATCCTTCAAAACCGGAAGTGAGCGAGGTTAGAAAGTGATGCCAAACACGCATTTCTACGAAAATATAAAATGTCTAAAACAGCATATAGTTGCAGTTTTATTGCTGTTTTGAATCAAAAAATCATTAAAAACACAATAAAACAACGATTTTGTTGAAAAAATGAATTTATCAAAATTAAGATCGTATCGTTATTACTCCCTCAGATAATTTGAATTTTACAAATATTTAAATCACATCTTATTGTTTAATATACAATAAGGTTGTATCTTGCGTGTTCGTATGCAAGGATCGAAAACTCAGCTGAATACCAATACCGAAATAAAACCATTTTATGCAATCATATTTGGAGGTGATGGAGATCTGTCAACACGCAAGATCATTCCTGCCTTCTTTTATCGTTGGTTGGATGGTCAGCTTGATATGGACTTCAAGGTTCTGTGCATTTCCCGATCTATTAAGGAAGAGAAGAAACTAAAAAGTAAGCTACGCGGTTTCATTAAGGAAGCCGTTGACCAAAATGGTCAAATGGGGCTGGTCGAGGAGTTTTTTAAGAAGGTTCACCTGGTCAATCTTGCTAAGATGACAGACAAAGAGTTTGAAAAGCTGGCGATGATTGTAAATGAGCATCAAGAATGGCAAAGGGTGTATTATCTATCCGTTCCATCTTCTGCTTTTGCTGAAATATGTGGTGTGCTGAAATCCAAAAAGTTGATCCAGCCAAATAGCAAAGTTGTATTGGAGAAGCCACTGGGACATGATCTGGAATCAAGTAAACTAATAAACAATACGGTTCTAGGAGCATTCTCCGAAAAGCAAATATTCAGGATCGATCATTATCTGGGGAAGGAAACGGTTCAGAATCTCATGGTTCTTCGTTTTGCCAATCATCTTTTCGAGCGGGCATGGAACGCAGAGAACATTGACTGTATTCAAATAACGGTTGCGGAAAAGCTCGGCGTTGAAAACAGGGCCGGCTATTATGATAAGACCGGAGCGTTGCTTGATATGGTGCAGAACCACTTGCTTCAACTGCTGTGCCTTATAGCAATGGAACCACCATCTCAGCTGACCCCTGATGCGGTGAGGAATGAAAAGCTGAAAGTACTGCAATCGCTACGCTTATTTGATAAAAAAATGGCTGGAGACAATTTGGTTCGTGGCCAGTATACAAGAGGTACCATAAGAGGAGAAAAAGTTAATTCTTACCTGGAGGATATCGAAAAATACAATTCTGACACAGAGACTTTTGTTGCCATAAAGGCCTACATTGATAATTGGAGATGGAAGAATACCCCATTCTATTTACGCACCGGAAAAAGACTGAAAAAGAGATACTCTGATATTGTGATCAATTTCAAAGCGGTTCAGCACAATATATTTCCGGATTCTCAATTTGATATGGTAAATAAATTGATCATTCGGCTACAGCCTGAAGAGCGTATTGAGCTGGTGCAGATGAGCAAGATTCCGGGGCCCGGAGGGTATAGATTTAAACCAATCTCACTTAAGCTGGATTTTGTTGACTCATTTAAGAAAAGAATGCAGTACGCATATGAGCGACTGATCATAGATATATTACGGGGGAATCAGACACTTTTTATGAGACACGACGAATTAGAAGCCGCTTGGACTTGGATAGAGTCTATTACCAGGAACTGGATGAAAGAGTCGAGGTTGGTTTTATATGAATCTGGTACCTGGGGACCGGGTGAAGAAATAATGGAAGGAGAATTACAATGGTGAAAGAATTGAATATGTGCAGTTTTCAGACGATATCTGAAATGTATCAATCCGTGGTTAGTTCATGCGAAGAGATAATAAAGAGGTCTTTGGATGCAGGATTGAACCCTAATTTATTACTTTCCGGCGGCTCAACACCCATCCCGGTGTATGCAAAACTATCCAAAGTTGCTTTGCCCTGGCACAAAATAACCGTTGGACTGGTTGATGACAGATTTGTGTCGAGGGAGAGTGAGTACAGCAATGAAAAATTGATTTTTGAATCATTGCTTAGGGATGAGGCGTCCAATGGTAAATTTTTAGGAATGGTTATAGATCGGGTGGATAAGCAGTATAATCTGGATCAATTGACAATGCAGTATTCCTGTTTCGAGGAAAAAACCGATCTGGTTATTCTGGGTATGGGTACAGATGGGCATACGGCCTCTATATTCCCATATGATGAAGCCTCAGTTGCCGCTTTAACCACAAAGACAGAGCATTATCATTACACCACCTCACCGATCTTTCCTTTTCAAAGGATCACCTGCAGCAAACATCTCCTTTGTAAAGCTACCAACATATTCTTGCTGATCAGCGGAAACGAAAAACGAGATCTACTGATGGAAGGTGAGCAGCTGCCGATTCATAGCTTTCTGGAAGAACGGCCTGACATTAAAATTTATTGGAGTGAGTAAATTAAACCAAAATATTGAGAGGGTAACAGATCGGATTCGAGAAAGAAGCGGTGAAGTGAGGTCGAGATATTTGGAAAAATGTGAACGAAATTTTAACCATTCAGTGAATAGGACTCATCTGAGCTGTGGTAATTTGGCGCATGGTTTTGCGGCTTGCGGTGTGGATGATAAAAAACTTTTGTCTGAGGGCATAGAACCCAATATTGGCATTATTACCGCCTATAACGACATGCTGTCTGCACACAAGACGTATGAAGACTATCCGAAAATAATACGGGAATATGCAAATGAATTTGAGGGAACTGCTCAGGTAGCCGGAGCTACACCGGCAATGTGTGATGGTGTGACTCAAGGTCAGCCGGGGATGGACTTGTCGCTTCTTAGTCGAGATGTAATTGCACTATCCACTGCTATAGGCTTGTCGCATGACATGTTCGATGGTGCCGTCAGTCTGGGTATTTGTGATAAAATAGTACCGGGCCTGTTAATTGGAAATTTGAGCTTCGGACATTTGCCAACTGTATTTATGCCTGGAGGTCCGATGCATACTGGGATCACAAATGACGAAAAAGCACGGATCCGACAGGATTTTGCGGAGGGTAAGATAGATCGTGCCGAGCTGCTGAAAGGGGAATCTGACTCTTATCATTCTCCGGGAACGTGCACATTTTATGGAACTGCAAACAGCAATCAAATGCTGATGGAAATAATGGGTCTTCAGCTGCCCGGTTCCAGCTTTGTTAATCCGGATACACCTATGCGATCAGCATTGAATCGTGAAGCTGTTAAGGTACTGATCGAAAACATCAGAACCAAAGACATTACTAGAAGCGTAGGATTTATTATTGATGCAAAGGCAATTGTGAATGGAGTAGTTGGTCTTTTGGCTACTGGCGGTTCAACAAATCACACTTTGCATCTGTTGGCCATAGCGAAAGCCGCCGGTATTAAGCTGAGATGGGATGACTTTTCTGAGCTGGCTGAAGTAGTTCCATTGATAACACGGATATATCCTAATGGGCCGGCTGATGTCAACCATTTTCATGCTTCGGGTGGTATGCCATATGTAATCTACACGCTGCTGGAAAATGGCCTGTTACATGAAGACGTGAATACAATTCTTGGGAGTGGACTGAGAAAATTCACAATGGAGCCTAAGCTCATTAACGATCAGATTGTTTACAAGGAAGGTCCAAAGGAATCGCTAAATAGCAAGGTCATCAGGTCGGCTGAAGAGCCATTTGATTCGGCCGGAGGATTAAAAGTTTTAAAAGGAAATCTCGGAACAGCAATAATAAAGACCTCCGCAGTGGATCCTGTGCATCGATCAGTAGAGGCAAAAGCTATTGTTTTTGACGATCAGGATGATCTGATCAATAGGTTTAAGGCAGGTGAGCTTGATCAGGACTTTATTGCGATACTGCCTTTTCAGGGCCCGAGGCAAAAAGGAATGCCTGAGCTCCACAAATTAACACCAACCCTTACTGTGCTGCAGAAACGGGGGTTTAAGGTAGGGTTGATCACAGATGGAAGGATGTCCGGGGCCTCCGGAAAGGTGCCTGCTGCTATTCATGTTAGTCCTGAAGCTTGCGATGGAGGGGTCATCGGTAAATTGCGCGACGGGGATCGAATCCGATTAAATGCAACAGAAGGACTGTTGGAGTGTCTTGAAGATCGTGTTGAAGAACGTCCAATGCGCACATCGGATATTTACAACGACAGTCACGGCCGAGGTCTGTTTGAAAACCTGAGAAAGATCGTTGGAAAAAGCGAAGACGGAGCAGGAATATTATAATTCAATGTTACAAAACGGAATAGCCAACATAGTAGAAAAACATCAATTGATACCGGTAGTTACGGTTAATGATGTGAACGAAGTGGACACGATTGCAAAAACAATATTGAGCCGATCCATTAATTGTGTAGAAGTAACATTGCGTAGCTTGGCAGCCTGGGATGCAATCCACGTTTTTCAGGAAAAATATGGTGATCAACTTCTGGTTGGAGTAGGGACAGTTCTGACTGAAGAAGACGTTGAACGTTGTTCCAAAAGTAAGGTCGACTTTATGGTCAGTCCGGGGTTAACCAGGAATATGGTAAAGGCAATGGACGCTTCGAGCATTCCGTTTCTTCCGGGTGTTGCCACGCCGTCTGAAATAGTACTGGCTATGGAGCTGGGTTGCGGTTTCTTAAAGTTTTTTCCTTCAAATTTGTTTGGAGGATTGGAAGCTGTGCGCTCATACGGAAAATTGTTTCGGGGCATCAAATTTTGTCCTACAGGTGGAATTAGTTCCGAGAATTACAAGGATTTTCTTGCTTTGGACAATGTAGTCGCTGTTGGCGGGTCGTGGCTGTCTGAATGAATTTGTTTGTTGCAATTGAAAAGCGAATGATTCCTACAGGTTTTGCGCTTACATCTGGACAATAAAAAAGGGGAACGGCAATATCCCCCTTTAATACTTCACTTATCTCCACTCTCCGTTCTTATTGTATAACGAACCTCTTAAATATTCTGTTGTTGCCATTCCTGAATTCGGCGATGTATATGCCACTTGGTAACATTGAAGTGTCAATGGTATGGTTCAGGCCAAGGGCTGCGGCAGTCAGTAATTGCTTCCCACCAAGGTCTCTGACGTACATCTGGTCGATGAGCTGGTCTGTTCTTATGTGCAATTGCGAGCTGGCCGGATTTGGGAAGATGGATATCCCGTTGGTCTCATATTGAGCAAGACCTGACGCAGTAGAGGCGGTTACAACTACGCTGCCCAAAGCGGCTTCGTTCACTGGATTAGCATTTATACCGTAAATGGTAAAGCCGTATTGTATAATTAACCCTGCAGGCATACTAGCTCCCGGAACCGTTACCGAAAAGTTTCCGCTCATGGGTAGATCAAAAGTTCCTGATCCGCCAAGCGCATCGGCATATCCAGCGCCTGGGTCCAATGCCTTAATGAAATAACGCGCTTCATACAATGAAGTATCTAAAGTGTGTGCAGATACTGACCCATGAAACGTTAGATCCACTCCGTTAAAGGAGGTGCCGGGTTCAGCAACTGTGGTGCCTTCCATTAATTTTGCTCCAAGAAAAGTTGATGGATCTGTCCAGTAAGCATCTGTAGAGTCGTAAACATTAAAATTTGGTTGAAGAGTGATCGTGTTTGCAGCAGAATCTAAAGTAGTTTTCAGATCGGAAACTCCCCATGCGCTTCCAGCTACATAAGTGCCGCCAAGATCAAACCAATTGATCCATGCTCCCCAAGAATCCGTTACACTGACTTCAACAGTATTTTGTGTGTAGGATAGTGTAGAGCAAAGACAAAAGCCGGCAAGTAGTATGTTCTGTTTAATGTTCATGATGTTATAGATAAGTATGTATGGTTTGTTGTAGTTTAATCTGATTATGATATAGAATTACAGTTGCTTAGTTAAAATCAACTTGGAGAATAAGGGGGGCTTTACCCCCCGTCACACTCCTTGCTGATTTATTTAATAATTAATTTTTTCACAACCTTTTTCGAGTCTGTTCTGAACTCCAGAAGATAAACACTGCTAGAAAGACCAGACACGTCAATGACTTCATTCGGCAACACATTTGTTGTCGACAATATCACTTTTCCGGTCAGATCACGTACTCTAACTTCATCAATAACTTTGTCTGCTTTGATCCTGATTTGAGCACTGGCCGGATTAGGATAAAAAGATACCTCATTGGCTTCATTTCCGATTATCTCAGTTGGTGATGATGAACTTATTTTGTGATAGATAAATCTCCACCATCCTCCGCTAATCTCAATATCCGCCGTCATGGTGTCACCAGCAGATGACATCATGATTTCGTAGGTGATGGTTGAAGCAGCGTTAGCCGGATCACTGATCTCACTACCATTAATTGCTTTTGGAAGACCAATATGAGCGCCTACACCATTAACTGTAAGCTGACTAGCTGTAGAAGTATACGTAAATGCACCAGCCCCGTCGTGTGGAGAAACTGGTGTGCCACATGCATCACTAGCTGCCCCTTGCCACGTTTCTAACCATGTACTTCCATCCATGTAATGCGTAATATTGCCTGAAGCATCGAATTTAATGGAGTCGTCAAATAAACAACCTCTGGTGGTAACTTCGGCTAGGGAATTGGCCCACCATGAGCCATCGCCTTGAGTAGGTCCAACAGCTAATGCTCCAGCCATTGGTGCTAGTTTCCACGTGCCCTCAACCTGAGCGGAAAGAGAGAACGAAATGCTTATAAAAAATAAAAGGTAAAGATTTTTCATATTCTGTATATTTAGTTTAATCGTAATGTTATTGTTCTAGTTACAATAACTAATTTCAGCATTTTTTATTGAAAAAGCAAGTTTATTTTTACTTTAAGGAGTCTATTTATAAGAATAGCTAAAAATATTTAGGTTTTGCTAGACGTCAAACACTCTTTAAAACGGGAAAACAAAACTAGTTGCCGATGGACACTGCAGATCAGATCTCAAAATTATATCCGCTTTTGATCAATTTCCGATATTTCGATTTGTCAAAACGGTACAGCTTGGCAGGACGGTGTGAGACACTCTTTTGCAATTCTCCGGTGTCTGTAAGCAATCCAACAGAGTGAATCTTTTTTCTGAAATTACGAGTGTCAAAAGTCGTTTGCAGGATTGTCTCATATAAATTTTGCAGCTCGGTTAACGTGAATTCTTCCGGTAGTAGCTCAAAACCTAATGGTTTTACTTTGACTGAATTTACGAGCTCCTGTTTACATGTTGCAAAGATCTTGTTATGGTCAAATGCCAGCTCACCTATCCGCTTTACCGAATGCCATTTTGCTTCTGTTGCAAAGGATGATGGATTCAGCTGGTAGTCGGAAATTTTTAAGAGACTGAAGTAGGCAACGGTAAAAACTCTACCCAGTGGGTGTCTTCCTACTTCTCCGAACGTCTTTACCTGATCCATATAAACGTTGGACAGTCCGGTCAGATCTTTCAATACTCGGGAAACAGCACTGTCTATGTTTTCCTTTTCTTTTATTAGGTCACCCGGCAAAGCCCAGTAATTGAGATAAGGCGCTTCACCTCTTTTTATAAGCAACACTTTAAGGTCAGTTGTGTCATATCCGAAGATCACACAATCAATGGATACAGAGTAATTGAAATTATCTAGAGGCATTGCAGTTTCTTTTCAGTAAAAATTCACCTACAAAAGTAATGTTTTATAAAAACCTGTTCAGAAAAGGGTGATTTAATGGTAAACGCAGATGTAATGACGCTTATAAAGTTCTGTTTGATAAGTGGGATCCAATCCGCGACCAAGAACGTTTTCTTAATGTCTTTTCCGACTATTGAAATACTCGAACGTAATCCACATACATTTTCTGAGGAAATACGGTTGTGGCATCAGGGTCTCCGGGCCAATTTCCTCCTACGGCAACGTTAAAAATAAGGAAGAAGTTTTCGTGAAATGCGCTAAGTCCTGCCGGGGTAATATCGGCAGTTCGGAAAACAACGTCGTCCAATAAGAACTGTATGGAGCTCGAGTTCCAAATAATTGAAAATACATGAAATTCGTCTG
>JAAZYJ010000223.1 GCA_014239715.1 Flavobacteriales bacterium | reverse complement strand
TTTGTCGAGAATGTAAGGTCTTTTTTAAACATTGCTCCAGCACTTATCAACATAACTGAAAAAACGCAAGGAAGCGTGCTTTGGTTGGCTATCTTTACCACTTCTAAAAGCAAACTTAACATTGCATGAAAAACATTAAAAATGCGCTTATATCGGTTTTTGACAAGGGCAACCTTGAACCAATTGTAAAAAAACTCGATGAACTTGGCGTTACCATCTATTCGACCGGTGGAACTCAAAAATTCATAGAAGAAAAGGGAGTGTCTGTTGTCGCTGTAGAAAGCCTTACATCCTATCCGTCAATTTTAGGGGGAAGAGTAAAAACACTGCACCCGAAAGTTTTTGGAGGAATTTTGAGCAGACGGGAGCTCGACGGTGATATAGCGCAACTTGAGGAGTATGAAATACCTGAGATCGATCTGGTCATCGTGGATCTTTATCCTTTTGAAGATACGGTAACAAGTGGTGCAGATCATCAGGCCATTATTGAAAAAATTGACATCGGAGGCATCTCGTTGATCCGGGCGGCCGCTAAGAATCACAAAGACGTAGTGATCGTGCCGTCAAAAAACGAATACAATTATTTGCTTGATCTGTTGAACGAAAAAAACGGAGCTACTTCGATTGAAGACAGAAAAGAACTTGCAACCTCAGCGTTCAATGTTTCGTCACATTACGATACGGAGATCCATAAATGGTTTTCAGCTGATAGCGATGCGTCATTCAAGCAAAGCATCGTGCAGAGCCAGACCTTGCGATATGGGGAAAATCCACATCAGAAAGGAATATTTTACGGTGACCTGAATGAGCTTTTTGAACAGCTTCACGGAAAAGCCCTCTCTTACAATAATTTGCTCGATGTGGATGCAGCAGTTTGTTTGATGCAGGAATTCAGGAATAGTGAGCCGACATTTGCAGTATTGAAGCACAACAATGCGTGTGGAATGGCGACACGAAGTTCGATCCGGGAGGCCTACCTGGATGCATTGGCAGGAGATCCGGTTTCTGCTTTTGGAGGTATTCTGATAGCCAACAGAGAAATTGATGTAGAAACGGCAAACGAGATTCATGAACTATTCTGTGAAGTGGTTATAGCCCCTGCTTATACGGCGGAAGCACTTGAAGTGCTTAAAGGGAAAAAGAACAGAATAATTCTGCTGGAGAAAGAGGTGGTCCTGCCAAAAAAACAATTCAGAACGATACTGAACGGCGTACTGTTTCAGGAGAAAGACCTGATAACTGATCGTAAGGAAGACTTTGAGCTAAAAACCGATGCGTCGCCTAGCGAGCAGCAACTGGAAGACCTCGAGTTTGCGAACAAATTGGTTAAACACACCAAATCAAATACCATTGTGTTAGCCAAGAACGGGCAGCTTTTAGCAAGTGGAACGGGACAGACCTCTAGAGTAGATGCCCTCAGACAGGCGATCCATAAAGCGCAAACATTTAAGTTCGATCTGGAAGGAGCTGTTATGGCTTCTGATGCCTTTTTTCCATTCCCTGATTGTGTGGAAATTGCAAAGGAAGCAGGCGTTATCGCAGTCATCCAGCCGGGAGGTTCCATCAAAGACCAGCTTTCTATTGATTATTGCAATGAAAATGGACTTTCTATGGTGTTTACCGGAAATCGACATTTTAAGCATTAATTAATTAACAATTAATCGGTTTTTATTAACGAATAATAGGTGAGTTAGCCAATGAGAATGTTTAATTAGTACATTTAATCAACTCATTCAGAAATCAAAGGAAGGCAGGAATAAATTAATGGGAATGTTCGATTTTTTTACGCAGGAAATTGCGATCGATTTGGGTACGGCAAACACACTTATCATACACAATGATAAAGTGGTTGTTGATGAACCGTCAATTGTGGCGATCGACCGAACGACAATGAAGATCATCGGAATAGGTCGTAAGGCACAACAGATGCATGGTAAGACCCATGAGAACATCAAAACGATTCGCCCGCTTAAGGATGGGGTGATCGCTGATTTTCAGGCGGCTGAGCACATGATCAGAGGCATGATCAAGATGATGAAGCCAAATGCCAGATTTTTCAATCCTACCCTCAGAATGGTGATCTGTATCCCATCCGGAATTACCGAAGTGGAAAAAAGAGCTGTACGTGATAGTGCGGAGCATGCCGGCGGAAAAGAAGTATATCTGATCCATGAGCCTATGGCAGCTGCAATTGGTATCGGCATCGACGTGGAGGAACCAATGGGGAACATGGTAATTGACATTGGTGGAGGAACGTCAGAAATTGCCGTCATTGCTCTGGGTGGAATTGTTTGCGATAAATCCATTCGGGTTGCAGGAGATGATTTCACAAGTGACATTGAGGAGTATATGAGACGCCAGCATAATATCCTGATCGGAGAAAGAACCGCTGAGCAAATTAAGATCGAGGTAGGTGCTGCCTTGACTGATCTGGAAAATCCACCGGAAGACTACGCGGTAAGGGGCAGAGATCTAATGACGGGGATTCCAAAGGAAATATTTGTGTCTTATGTCGAGATCGCTCAGGCTTTGGACAAATCTATTTCGAAAATTGAGGAAGCTATTTTATCCGCTCTTGTGCTGACTCCTCCGGAGTTGTCAGCGGATATTTATAAAACAGGCATATACCTTGCAGGCGGTGGATCAATGCTTAGAGGGCTCGACAAACGGATCTCTATAAAAACAAAATTGCCGGTTCATATTGCAGAAGATCCTCTGAGAGCCGTTGCAAGAGGAACGGGAATAGCACTTAAAAATGTAGAAAGATTCCAGTTCTTGATAAAAGAGTAATTGAACTAAATATGAGGAACAGAGATGCAAAATTTATTCGCACTCCTAAAACGGTATAGTAACTTCCTCTATTTTATTGTACTGCAAGTCGTTTGTTTCTTTCTACTGGTCAATAACAATAATTTTCATGGATCCAAGTTCTGGAATTCGTCCAATGAAGTCGCAGGGTGGATACAGGAAACTCAATCCAATGTGACTGCCTACCTGTACCTTCAATCAGAAAATGAAAAGCTGTCGAAAGAAAACAGTCGGCTCAAAGATATTGTATTCGGAAAGGTAGATCCAACCAAAGGCGAGTGGCTGAAGAAGATTGACAACCTCAATAAATTGAAATACGAATTCCTTCCGGCAAGGGTCATTGCAAGCTCAAGCAAGTTTGAGAAAAATTACCTTACCCTTGATATAGGCACTTCCGATGGGGTTGATCCTGATCAGTTAATGGGAGTAATTGGCCCCCAGGGAGTGGTTGGTTATGCGAAAAAAGGAGGGAGTAAAAACTACACACGGGTTGTTTCTGTGCTGCATGCCAAATTTATCTTAAGTGTGGTTCACAAAGGGTCCGGGCAGAAAGGAATATTGACCTGGGAGAGTGAAGATGACCGTTATACGGCTTCTGTTGCGGAATTCCCGAATTATGTTGATGTTAAGGCGGGAGACGAGATCATCACAAGCGGAAATACCGGTGTGTTCCCGAGGGGGGAAATGGTAGGAACGGTATCGGATGTTATCACAGTACCTAAGACCAATTTGTCAACATTAAAAGTACAGCTGGCAACAGATTTCAACAGTGTATATCACGTATCTGTTATCAGGAACAATGAGGCCATAGAGGTCCAGGAGATTGAAGAAGATGCTGATCAAGATATTAAACCGACACCATGAGGGAAATAATTAATCATAGCGTCCGTTTTGTGGTACTCATTTTGGTGCAGGCGCTGGTATTGCACAACATTGAGCTGGGTGTTTTTTCGTCGTACTTCAATGCTTTCCTTTACATCCTGTTTATCCTGATGCTGCCCTATGATATCCCGAATTGGTTGTTGCTCACCCTGTCCTTTTTGCTTGGAATATCCCTGGATATTTTTCTGGATACATTAGGAATGCACGCGTCTTCCTGCTTAGTGATAGCTTTTCTGCGGCCATGGATCTTGAAATTACTGGCAAGTCGCGATGAATACGAGCTCAGTAAGCCCAATATTTATATTATGGGTTTCAACTGGTTTTTGTATTATGGATTTTTGATGGCTTTGATACATCATTTTTGTTTCTATCTGGTTGAAGATTTCAGACTTGTAGAAATACACATCGTTTTGATGAAGGCTGTTTGCAGTGCAATTTTCACTACCATATTGATCATCTGTTCTCAATACTTGATGAACAAACAGAATAAAGAAAATGGATAATGTACAGCATCGAAAATTCGTAATTGTTGCCATATTCATTTTTGTTGGAGCGATCTACGTAATTCGCTTGTTCTATATTCAGATCCTGGACGAAGAGCATAAAGAGTGGGCATTAACCGTTAGCCAGAGAAGCCTTAGGATCCTGCCGGAGAGAGGGATTATTTTTGATCGGAATGGGCAGGTCATGGTGAAGAATGAAAAGAGCTATGATCTATGCATCGTGCCTTCAAGTTTCAAGTATGAAGATTCTGCCGAGGTATGTGAACTCCTGAGGCTGTCTATGAATGAGCTGCGCTCAATACTTAAAGTCCAGGGCCTGGAGCGCATAGTGCCGCAGAAGGCAATCTCGGGCCTGTCGGTTGATGAGATGGAAGCACTTCAGCATCAGCTGATCGAAAGCGAAGCATTCGAATTTATTGAATCAAATAAACGGGTTTACCCCAAGCCCATTGCTGCTCACGTTCTTGGATTTACAGGGATAATCCAACCCAACCAACTGGATCAGGATACGGTGAATTATTATCGTGAACAGGATTTTGTCGGTCGGGCCGGAATAGAGCAGAGCTATGAGGAAGAGCTTAGAGGGTTGATCGGGTTCCGGCAGATCATCAAGGACAATATAGGGCAGGAAAAACAGCTGGTGGAATACGATACAGCAATTTCCGGAAACAACATAACATTAACGATCGATGCAGACCTGCAGGAGTATGGGGAGCGATTGATGACCAATAAAATTGGAAGCATCGTAGCAATACAGCCGCGAACAGGGGAGATTCTGAGTATGGTAAGTGCTCCGGGTTATGACCCTAATTTATTCTCTGGAGATGGATTAAGAAAAAATTACGATAGTATTTTTAGTCCGAAAGACACCCTCCAGACCTCTAAGAATAAGGCAATTTATAATGATACTTACCGGCCGGGGTCGATTTTCAAGCTTGTTCAGGCGCTAGTAGCAATGCAAGAAGGAGTTATTGATTCGACTACCGGTTTCCCGTGTACAAAAGTCCCAATGAACTGTCACAATCATCCACATCCGTCAAATGTGAAAATTGCCATTCAGCATTCCTGCAATCCCTATTTCTATAATGTTTACAGGAGACTTTTACTGCGGGGAGAAAAGAAAAGTCATTTCCTGGATAGCCGCATCGGACTTGCAAAATGGGAACAGGCAGTGAGATCGTTTGGACTTGGAGGAGCCTTTGACACGGATATCCCAGGCATCAAAAAAGGAAATGTGCCGGATACCGGATTTTACGACAATGAATTTCCGACCAACCAACCTTATGGTAAAAATAGGTGGGCATTCAGTATGATCTATTCCAATGCAATAGGGGAAGGAGAAATTGGAGTGGCACCGATCCAAATGGCCAATCTGGCAGCGACAATTGCGAATAAGGGATGGTATTACACGCCTCATTTTATTAAAAGCATAGGAGATGCCGGAACCAAAAATCCAACGTTCACTACGAAAAAATATACAGCAGTAGAAGAAGGCTATTTCGAGCCTGTTATCTCGGCTATGGAATCCGTCGTTCTTAATGGAACAGCAAGAAGAGCGCAAGTAGATTCAGTAAGGGTTTGTGGCAAGACCGGGACAGTTGAGAATAAGTCATTCAATGACCATTCTGTGTTCATTGCATTTGCCCCTCGGGAAGACCCACAAATAGCAATAGCTGTTTATGTGGAATACGGAACGTGGGGTGGGTCATGGGCTGCGCCGATCGCAAGCCTGATGATCGAAAAATACCTGCGTGGAATTGGAATGATCAAAGGAGCTAGAAGTGAGAAGTCACTGCAAAAAGAAAAAAGAGCATTTGAATCTATTATTTTAAATAAGCATGCGGTCATCCACTAGGTTAGATATTTTCCCAAAGCGGATCGATAATCCAATGCTCTTGATCTACGGGATCTTTGTGCTTCTCGGATTACTGACCATTTATTCGTCTGCGTATACTTCAGACCTGCCGTCCCTGTTCTCACTTGAAAAAGAATATGGTAAACAAGCAATGTATATTGGTATTTCCTGTGTGATCGGCGCGTTAATACTGCTGGTGGACGGTAAGTTCTTCATTAATTATTCTTACCATATCTATGGGTTTGTGGTACTGCTGTTAATAGTCGTCCTTTTTACCCCGGCAATTAAAGGAGCTCATTCCTGGTTCAAGATCGGAGGATTTTCTTTGCAACCTTCTGAATTTGCAAAGTTCGCTACGGCATTAGCATTTGCCAAACTGCTAAGCACCCCCAATAAAAAGCTGACGGACAATAAGACCAGATTTTATGCTGTGAGTCTTTTAGCGATCCCCGGTTTGTTGATCACGTTACAACCGGACCCGGGAACGGTTCTGGTCTTCGTCTCTTTTTTACTGGTGATGTATCGTGAGGGAATGTCAGGAGCCATGCTGCTACTAGGCTTGCTCATTGCGATTGTAGCTGTAATGACTATTTTTTTAAGAGATTCTACCATGTTCTGGGGATTGCTGAAAGGACCATGGATCCTGGTTGGTTTTTCGAGTTTATTCTGTGCCATATCTGTTTTTGTCATCCGAAAAGCGATCAGAAAGCGGTACAGAAGAAAATACTATACGCAGTCAGGCGTAATCCTTGCCCTGGTAATTGTTGTTTCGCTGGGGACGAAAATGATGCATCAAAATGTGTTCAATGACAGACATCGAGATCGCTTTGATGTTATACTCGGATTGCTTGACGATAAGACCGGAGTAGGGTACAATCAGGCCCAAAGCATGGCGGCGATCGCTTCCGGAGGGTTAATGGGAAAAGGATACAGAAACGCAACATTGTCAAATGATGAATTCAATCAAGTACCCGAACAGAGCACAGATTTTATATTCTGTGGATGGGGTGAAGAATGGGGGTTGTTCGGAGGCTTATTTTTTATTGCTCTTTACGTGATAATGTTAGTTCGAATTATTATGATCTCGGAGCGTCAGCGATCCCAATTCACGCGAATATTTGGGTATTGCACCGCATGTATCTTATTCTTTCATTTCCTGATCAATATCGGAATGGTGATAGGCATAGCCCCCGTGGTTGGAATTCCTTTGCCGTTCTTTAGCTATGGAGGGTCTTCAATTATGGGGTTTTCTATAATGTTGTTTATCCTTCTGCGTTTGGATTCCGAAAGGATGGACGTGCTTCGTTAGAGGCCGTTCAGGTTCAGGCTGTCAATGCTCCGTATCGGATCGCTTGTGTTAAAAAAATCGATCATCACAAAATTTGGAATGTGGTCGTTGTATGTCCAGCAGGATCTTGCTCTTGGCAATAAAAAGCTTACGTCGTTGATCGTTGCAGCGTCTCCTTGTTGAGGCGTGATGTCCGTAATAAAGTGATTTAGGGTAAATAAGGTGCCTCCGGTGTGATTCCCTCTGAATTTTTCGCAGTCGAATGTGCTTGAATTTTGGTGGTCATAATCCGTATCATATATAAAATTGTACATGTCATGGATCTTTGGATAGGGGTCGGTGTCGGTTCCGTCGTCCATGAATACGACAAGTCTTTTGTCTTCATTGATCATTGTCTGAAGAGTTGGCCAGGGCAATGCGAAGTCCTGTTCATGCATGAATCCGTCCATTCCTTCCGCTGCGAATGCAGCCATGACCTCCGACGGTGGTGCATCTCCTTCTATGGTGATCGGAATTACCTCTTTGGGGTTGTTGATATAGAAGGCTTTGATCTCATTTAGCACACTTTGAAAAGTTTCACATCCGAAGGTAGGATCTCCATGATATACATAAAGGTCATCAGGCGCTCCTGAGCAGAACAGCCAGGCAGTTGCGCTGCCTGAAGTATTGTATACCTTGAGTCCAATGCCTCTGACCCCCGAATTGAGTTGAGTCGTTATGTCTCCGTCTTGATTGGCAGCCAAAGAGCTGAAATCATCAAGGTCAGCATGCGCGTTGTGGGTCATTAAATACGAAACCTCATTAAATCTTTTACCGCACAGCTCCGGATGCAGATTGCAAGTGTCGGACGGAGTACCTGCTGAGCCGTTACCGGATGAACAATCCGCCGGATCCCGATCTTCCTTCTTGCATTGAAACAAAAAAAACGCTAGAGCCAACAAGGTTAAATTTCGGATTTTCATAAAGACACAGTTATAATCCCTATAAATATACAAAAAGCGAGTTTAGATCTTCTCGTAGACGCTGATTGTGAATGGTATGGAATTCTTATCGTCGGCGGCATAACTTTTAACAGAAACAAGGTCCCAGAGTGCATCATCAATCTCCGGAAAATAAGTGTCGCCCTCAAACGATTCGTGCACATGAGTGATGTACATGCGATCAACAAGACCCTCCTCCAGTGCAAGGGCGTAGATCTGGCCGCCACCGATTACGAAAGGCTCTTTGTCACCACTGTTAATTGCATGGTCAATGCCTTCTTTCAGTGTGTTAAACACCAGGCAGTCATCTGCTTCAAAATTTTTGTTTCTACTGATTATAATATTGGTTCGGTTGGGTAATGGCCTGTATTTTTCCGGGATGGAATCATAATTTTTTCTACCCATAATTACATGATGCCCCGTAGTAGTTGTCCTGAAAAAGGCCATGTCAGCCGGCAGGTGCCAGATGAGATCATTGTCTCTTCCAATTACCCTGTTCTCTGCAATAGCTGCTATTATGCTAACGTTCGCCGAATTCATTAGATGGATACAGCAGCTTTTATATGAGGATGCGGGTTATAATCAATAACTTGAAAATCCTCAAAGGTGAAATCAAAAATAGAGGTCACAGCAGGGTTAAGGATCATTTTTGGCAGTGGAAGAGGTTCACGTGTCAGTTGCAGCTCAGCTTGTTCAATATGGTTGTTGTATAAATGAACATCTCCAAAAGTGTGCACAAAGTCACCGGGTTTCAGGTCGCACACCTGTGCAACCATTAAGGTCAACAAGGCATAGCTTGCAATGTTAAAAGGAACACCCAGAAAAGTGTCCGCAGATCGTTGATAGAGCTGACAGCTTAGTTTGCCGTTGCTGACGTAAAACTGAAAGAACGCATGGCACGGCGGAAGTGCGGCTTTCCCATTGGCAACATTTTCAGAGAAGGAAACGGAAGTGTCCGGCAGAACACTCGGGTTCCATGCTGAAATGATAATTCTCCTGCTATTAGGATTGGATTTAATTGCATCTATAGCATCTTGCAATTGATCAATTCCCTCCGAGCTCCAATTTCTCCATTGGTGACCGTAAACCGGCCCCAGATCTCCATTCTCATCCGCCCATTCATCCCAGATCTTGACCCCATTCTCACGCAGGTATTCTATGTTAGTGTCTCCTTTTATAAACCAGAGAAGCTCATGAATGATCGAACGTAAATGCAACTTTTTTGTGGTTAGCATCGGGAACCCTTCCGATAGGTCAAATCTCATTTGATGACCAAACAGACTGATCGTTCCCGTGCCTGTTCTGTCTCCTTTTTGTTCTCCATTTTTAAGAACATGATCCAATAGATCTAAATACTGCTTCATTTTTCGCGAATGTCTGGAGTCAAAAATAAGTGTAAATATTGATTCATTTTTGATTAGGTGGATAATTAGATTAACAAGTTGAAAAACTAATGTTCGGAATTATCATCTGCCTCAAAATGTTATATCAACATTCCAACAACTACCATAGTGAACAGGCAGGCGATCGTTCCACCTATCAATGCTCTGAATCCGAGTGATGACAACAATCCTTTGCGGCTTGGAACTAATGCTCCAATGCCACCGATCTGGATTCCTATGGAAGCAAAATTGGCAAAACCACAAAGCATGTATGTTGCCATTATAGTTGAGCGTTCGGATATGGCATTCGCATTTTTCATGTCGCCCAGACTTTTATATGCCACGAATTCATTGAGAATGGTTTTCGTTCCGAGTAATTCCCCCAACGCCCACATGTCTGAAGTTTCTACACCCAGCAACCACATTATTGGTCCGCAAAGATACCCCAGTATCATTTCGAACGACAGTGCCTCATATGGGGTGTTGGCGGCAATTATTCCGTTCAGATCACCTATTGAACCAGCTTTAGCCAAAATAAAGTTGGCCATGGCCATCAGAGAGAGGAACACGATCAACATTGCTCCTACATTAACTGCGAGTTTCAGGCCATCCGACGTTCCATTTGATATTGCTTCTAGTGCATTGGTGCCGATCTTGTCTTTTGATATGCTCAGATCTTGATTTACTGCTTCTGTTTCCGGAATGAGCATTTTTGCAGCGACAATTGCTGCAGGGGCAGAAATAATGGAAGCGGTAAGAAGGTGTTTGGCATAGAAAATTTCTTGTGCCGGGTCGCCGTTGCCCAGGAAACCAATATAAGCTGCCAGAACTCCGCCTGCAATTGTTGCCATTCCTCCGGTCATCAGACACATCATTTCTGATTTGGTCATGCCCAATAAATAGGGTCGAACTAAAAGAGGAGATTCCGTTTGACCAAGGAAAACGTTGCCTGCTGCGGCAAGACTTTCTGCACCCGATAGCTTCATGAACTTTTTCATGATCCAGGCAAAAACATAAACGATCTTTTGAAGAATTCCCCAATAATAGAACAAGCTCATCAGCGCAGAAAAGAAAATGATGGTTGGTAGGATCACCACAGCAAAGGTCATTAACGGAGACTGGACCTCCTGGGGATCAGATCCAAACTGCCCGAATAAGAAATTAATGCCTACCCTGGCAAAGTCGATAACGTTCGTGAAAAAGCTGGCGATGTTCTCAAAGATGATATCGATATAGGGCACTTTTAGAACAAGTACTGCAATAATGATCTGTAATACAATCCCCTTGCCAACAAGATTCCAGTTAATTGCTTTTCTGTTGGATGAGAACAAAAACCCTAGTAAAAGAAGAAAGGCAAGGCCAATAAGGCCCCTGGAAATTGTTGTGAAAGAGATGAACGACGCCGCCTTCGGAGATTCGTAAGAAAAGTGATAAATGTCCAGCTCATTTTCGTCTTGAAGCTGCATGAAATTTTCCTGCAGACGTAAGATCCGGTATCGCCTGATCAAGCCGTGGGTGTTAAAGTTTCCGTCATTGTCAAACTGTCCGATCTTTGTGCCGTCTTCATCAAACATCGTAACTGCCTTGTGTCCGGTTCTTCCGAAATGGGTAACAATGCTATCTGTGGCGAATTTCTGGGGCATTTGCTCTACGATCAAGGCCGTATCTCCTTCTATCGACCATGAACCGAAAATGGTATCTGCGGGAGACATAGAGATCTGAAAGTAATTCTGCCCAATAGCTGAATTTGCTGAGAACAACCAAGGAAGAGAGCTTCCTGTTTCTCTGAGATTATTTCGTTCTCCTTCAATTGGTTCATAAACGTCGAGCTGCCAATTGCGTTGAATTTTAGTGCTGGAGGTGGGTTTTTCTACGCAAGAGAACAGGCCCATTGCTATAATTCCAAATACCAGGTATTTATGGAGGCGGATCATTACTGGGATTTCCTTCGGTCTATCTCGTCCCTGATTCTCGATGCGTTCTCATAGTCTTCATTGGCAATTGCTTCCTGTAATTTAGCTTCGAGGTCCTCCAGACTAATTGATTCCAACGGTTCTTTTTGTATAGACGCAAGCTCTTCCAGAGTCAGATCATCTTCTGCAAGCTCCTCCTCGTCTTGATCTTCCAGAATAATGCCTGCCGAGCTCAAAATAAACTCGAAAGTGTAGATAGGACAATTAAAACGCACGGCCAATGCAATGGCATCCGAGGTTCGCGAATCAATTTCAACGTCTTTGCCGTTATGGACGCACATGATCTTGGCATAAAAGATCCCTTCAACTAAATTGTAAATGAGTACTTCAGTAATATTGAAATCGAATTCTTCAGCAAAGCTTTTGAAAAGGTCGTGTGTAAGTGGTCGGCTTGGCTGCATGCTTTCAAGCTCAATGGCTATCGCTTGCGCCTCGAACCCGCCAATAATAATTGGCAATCGTCTACGTCCATCCGTTTCAGCAAGCACCAATGCGTAAGCGCCTGATTGTGTCTGACTGTAGGACAACCCTACAATATCCAACTGAATCTTTTCCATCAAAATTAAACAAGTTGGGAAGCACTAGGCTTCCCAACGAATCTCTACGAAAATAACATTTAATTAATGAACCTCAAAAGAGGTGGAACATTTAATTGTTAGATTCCTTGAACTTTTTAATTGCTTCTGTCAATCTTGGAAGCACTTCAAACGCATCTCCAACAACTCCGTAGTCAGCTGCCTTGAAAAAAGGTGCTTCAGGATCGGTGTTGATAACGACAATGGTTTTAGACCCGTTGACTCCGGCCAAATGCTGTATGGCTCCTGATATGCCTGATGCAATGTATAGGTTGGGTCGGATGGCAATGCCTGTCTGGCCGACGTGCTCATGATGCGGTCTCCACCCGATATCGGCTACAGGTCTGGAACAAGCCGTGGTGGCACCGAGAGATTGTGCCAGCTCCTCCACAATTCCCCAGTTTTCGGGACCTTTAAGGCCCCTGCCGGCTGAAACGACCAACTCTGCTTCAGGAAGCGGAGCTACATCCCCATCCTGCAATTTTCTTTCTTTGACCGTAATGCGATTATCACCCACTTCTGTCGAGATCTCCTCTACACCTGCAGTTCCACCATCTTTTGTTACGGGAAGAGAGTTTGGTGTGTAAGAAATGACCTTTTTTGCCGTATTTACGGATAGATGCGCGAAAGCTTTACCAGAGAAAACATTTGTTTTTACGACAAATCCGTTGGATGTGTCCGGTACATCAATAGCACTTGAAATGTGTCCTGCATTCAGCTTTGCAGCAACTCGAGGCCCAATTGCTTTTCCTGTTTGATCCTGTGCTAATACAATGACCTCCGCACCTGAATTTTCGGCGGTTGTCGCAATAAGTTTTGATAGCTGGTCGCCGTTACCATCACTAATTCCACGGTGAACAAGAACCTTACTTGCTCCATAGTTGCCCAATGTTGCTAAAACATCCGAACTGATGTCGCCAAAC
>JAAZYJ010000308.1 GCA_014239715.1 Flavobacteriales bacterium | reverse complement strand
GGGTATATGTAGCTGAGCTGTTGGCAGGGCAGAAACCTCATATCAATCATCATCTGATCCCGGGAGTGGTCTATACCTGGCCTGAAGTGGCAGCTGTTGGCTTTACGGAAGAAGAGTTAAAGGAAAAAGGAATTGAATACAAATCCGGCCAATTCTCAATGCGAGCTCTTGGAAGGTCCCGCGCAAGTATGGATACGGCAGGATTTATCAAAGTTCTGGCGGATAAGAATACTGACGAGGTCTTGGGCGTTCATATGGTATGCGCCAGAGCCGCCGACCTTATTATGGAAGCTGTAACTGCCATGGAGTATCGAGCTTCAGCCGAGGATATTGCGAGGATCTGTCATCCGCATCCAACATATAGTGAAGCGTTTAAGGAGGCAGCTTTAGGAGCGACAGATAACAGGCCACTTCACTCTTAACATGAGCAAGAAAACAGGAGTTTTATTGTTGAATCTGGGAACACCGGATTCGCCGTCTGTTAAAGACGTAAGGAAGTACCTGAAAGAATTCCTGAACGACCCCAGGGTGATCGATCTGCCCTGGTTGAAAAGAAAGCTGTTGGTCAACCTCATTATTGTTCCATTGCGTGCTCCGAAATCTGCAAAGGAATACGAAAAACTATGGAGGCAGGGAAACGGCGCCTCGCCATTGCTTACTTATGGATTGAGCATTGAGAAGAAGCTCAAAGAGCTGATAGGGGATAAGGTAGGAGTTCATTTTGCCATGCGCTATCAAAATCCTTCAATGGAAAAAGTGCTGGCTGAAATGAGATTAGAGAATTATGAACGGATCGTTCTTTTTCCTTTATATCCACATTACGCCAGCGCCTCTACAGGGTCGACCATCGAAAAGGCATTTGAAGTAATTTCTAAATGGTGGGCAATTCCGGAGATCGAGATAATCGGCCAGTTTTATAATGACCCGGGATTTATATCCGCCATTGCAAGCAATGCTCAGAAATTTAATCTGGCCGACTATGATCACATGTTATTTTCCTATCACGGATTGCCGATTAGGCAGCTGGATAAAGTCTATGTCAGCGGGAAGGAATGTGCTGACCACGATTGTGAATCGGGAGTTTCAGCTGAAAATGAGCTTTGTTATAAGGCTACTTGCTATGAAACGACCAAATTAATTGCAGAGAAGCTTACGCTGGATCCATCAAAATATTCAACCGCTTTTCAATCAAGGCTGGGCAAAGATCCATGGATCCAACCCTTTTCGGATGTCGTAATTGAAGAGCTGGCGAAAAGTGGAAAAAAGAAGCTTTTGGTTTTTTCTCCGGCTTTTGTGGCCGATTGTTTGGAAACTACCATTGAGATCGGAGAGGAATACTACAATATCTTCAAGGAGTATGGGGGAGAAACATTAGATTTAGTTCCTAGTTTAAATGACAATGACGATTGGGTGAATTATCTGGCGGACAAGACAAGCTCTTCCTGATTTATTCGTCAAGGTGCCGCTGACCAAATGGTTACTGTCTGTTCTGAATTTCTTTGATCATTCTTTCCAATTCACTAATTTTTTTGTTCTGGGCTTCAATGATCAGCTGTTGTTCCTTAATGCCTTCAGTTAAAAGCGGGATCAATCCCTGATAATTAACAGCTGAATATTTGTATTCGGCTGTACTCATGTCTTGATCGGGTCCCAGGTTTTTTTGAGCAATAACAGAGTTGGGTGCTACCAATTCAGGCAGCACCAATTGTACATTTTGCGCTGTAAAACCAT
>JAAZYJ010000262.1 GCA_014239715.1 Flavobacteriales bacterium | reverse complement strand
GTTTATTCCTAAGCTCATATTTTCATTTTCAATGGTGCTGATTGTTATGCTGTTACTAGGCAAATCGCTTGTGCATTTGTTTAAACGCAAGACACCGGCATTATAGTTCAGCACAGAGGGGGGCGAAAGTCTCCCTCTGTTATTTCTGCTTAAAACCAGCTCCATTTGGGCATCCCAATGTATAGCCCGTCTTCCCTTTCCTCTAATGGAAAAACATCCACCCCTGTTCCACTGCCCAATCCGGTCTTAAGGTCAAACGAAAAACGATGGTAAGGGCAAACCACTTTATTGTCCTCACACCAGCCGTCACTCAACCGTTTACCTTGGTGAGGGCACTTGTCAAGAAGCGCACTTAATTCACCATCATCAGCTTTGCAAAGGATTATATCCTTACCACACACAGCTAAAGGTTTGGGCTTATTTGGTGAAATTTCAGCTATTAGCGCAGCCTTAATTCCAATCCTGTACCATTTTGTTTTACGTGTTAACAATTCGCAAGAATAACTTCAGTTCGATGTATGTTCAATCAGCCTAGGCCACAATATTCGCAACGCAATTCAGCATGGAAGAATTATAGAGATCAGCTAACCTCACCTCTATTCCACTTATAACGGTGCGATTTTTGATATGAAATTAACGAAATTGAATAACTTTATCCACTATGATTCGATTCATTTTTCTTACTTGCCTTGCCTTTGTGTGTACCGGGTGTTTTATCCTGGAAGAATATGAAAATGCCTCTATTGTTGAATCCGTAGGAGAAGAAAAGGAAAGACAAGAGCTCATTCAGGACAGCATTGTCGCATATCTCACCAGGCAACACAACGAACAGCAATCGTACGTTCCATATACTTTCGGGTCGTTATTTTCAACCAAACCCAAAGAAATTATTGAGTTGGAACAACTCTATGAGATCAAAAGTAAACTCCCTTCAATGCAAGAACATTATGGTGAGAAGCTGGATAGTATAGTGCAGCAAAACAACGATGAAATCAAAAACAAGAACGAAGAAATAAGAGAAAAACATCTCTACACGACCTACGACCTTACACATCTCTATTGCCTAAAATCGAATAACGAAAAAGTTCGCCTGATAGAAACCAATTTCAGAACCTATCCAAACAACGTAATTAAAGATATGGAGGTTGTATTTTCAACTTCTTTGGACAATGCCGAATATGAATTATTTGAACATTATATTCATCAGGACCCTCTTGTTTTTGACAATGATTACAACTACCAAAAACAATTGAACGCCAATACATATGCTAAGTTGAATCAATCAATGATCGAATCTACGGCTGAAATGAAGGAGGATTTGCTGAAAACGATTTTGAAAAAGGTGGCATTTTTTCAAAAGAACAATGCCTTTGATCCTGAAGTTTTCACAACTCTATTGCTTTCAGAGTGGTCCAACAAACCCACATTAGATATTCAAATTGATAAAGTAATTAAAGTATCCTCTCTCAAAATGATAAAAGGAACTTCCGAGGATAACGAGAACATCCCACACGAATTTCTTATGGGGTTTAAGAAGTTTATGCTGGTAAAGGGGAAGGTGAACAATGCATTTGATGAAGAAATACCCTTGTATTTTGAATTTGACAAGAATCATGTGCTTGTAGGTGCGCTACTAGTTGATGGGGAGTATCAAAAATATTTTGAATGATTCGATCAATATTGCCCTTCCTTTTTCTATTTACCACCGCTGTTTCCGCCCAGAAATCTTCAACGTTCAACTACGTTAATTACAGAGGTGATACGATAAGGCTACAGACCATTGAAGATCCTACTGTATGCGATTGTATCAAGAAAGACAACCGGAACCTTGATCAAAAACGAATTTGTAATAGAAAGTATGATTATGATTACATGACGTCCGAACAGCAGCATGACTTCGATGCAAGAAGATCAATTTGCAATGACCCTGCTATTTGTGATTGCGCACTTGCCAATTTGAATAATAAAGGATTGATTGAGTCATGCGACAGAAAATTTGATCTAACTACATATTCCAAAATTGAGAAATTGGAATTGTTAGACATAATGGGCAAATGCACAGAAAATGACCTGTCCTATCCCAAACTTATTGCCGAATCAGAAAAGGAGGTGAGGATATGTGATTGCATTAACTTGGGCGAAGGCAGTTACGACCTAAAAAAAGAATGTAACGAACGGTTTTTTAATGAGGTTTCACTAACCAAGGAGGAGCTTGCTGAAAATAACAAACTTCTGCAGGAATGTGTTGAAAATCAGATGTTTTCAATCAATCCTACACTATGTGAATGCCAGCTATTCGCTAAGACTGATGAGGATTTTAAACAGGCCTGTTCAGAAAAATTTGACACTACAAAAATGAATCGATCTGAATTATCTGATTTTAGAAACGCAATGGAACTTTGTCCTGTGCTGGAATTTTACCGCAACCTGAATGAGTTGCATGACAGTACAGAACTAAGTGATATTGTTACCTCACCTGCCAGTTCTCAACTCACCGTTTTCAATACTAAAAATCGTATTGGTTGGAGATCGGAACAACCCAAAGCTTTAGTAATAAGAAAGTATTCCACAGAAGTTCAGCAAAAGATTAACGAAGCAGCATTAATGAATATTTGTGACTGTGTTCATCTAGACTCAGGTCAAGTCAGCAAAATGAAAAAATGCATCGCCTATTTCAAACTTGGCCTGCTATCTGAGGAAGAAATGGCTTCTTTGCAAACGATCAAGAAAAACTGCCCTGCTCAACCGGAAATAATGACAATATGTACCTGTATCAATATGGATGACAAGAACAAATCTCAAGAAGATCAGACAAAATGCAAGCAACTGCTGGATACACTTTCAACATCAGAATTGATAAAGTACATTAACGGAGAAAAATCCTGCGACTAATAATTAACTTTGTTGCTCGGCATGAACTTAAAAGAGCATATCTCGGACCATGTATTTGCTGCAGTGGCGGAAGCAGCTACCGCTTTAGACCAACCGGTATACGTCATTGGTGGATATGTCAGGGACATACTACTGAACAGGCCTTCCAAAGACATCGATTTTGTAATTCTTGGCAGCGGAATGGATCTGGCAAGAAAAACAGCCGATATTCTTGACATTAAAAAGGTTAGCTATTACAAGAATTTTGGTACTGCAGCTTTTCGCTTCAATGATCTTGAGCTTGAATTTGTCGGAGCCCGAAAAGAGAGTTATCAAAGAGATAGCCGCAAGCCTATTGTTGAAGACGGTTCTCTCCAAGATGACCAGAACAGACGTGATTTTACCATCAATGCTTTGGCGATTAGCTTAAACCAAAGCGACTATGGAAAAGTGATCGACCCCTTCGATGGGTTGATCGATTTAAAGAATAAGATCATACGGACTCCGCTTGACCCGGATGTCACCTACTCCGACGACCCCCTTAGAATGCTTCGCGCAATTCGTTTTTCAACGCAATTGGATTTTAATATTGATACAGAATCATTGGCCTCGATCAAAAAGAACGCTGAACGCATTTCAATTATTTCGAAAGAAAGAATTATAGCTGAGGTTAACAAAATTGTTCTATCTGACCAGCCATCAAAAGGTTTTAAAGTATTGTTCTCCACAGGATTACTGGAGCGTTTTTTTCCGCAACTGGCAAACTTGCAAGGTGTTGAGGTCAAAGATGGCAACAGTCACAAAGACAACTTTTACCATACGCTGGAAGTCTTGGATAATATTTCCTTACACACTGATCTGCTTTATCTTAGGTGGGCGGCAATCATGCACGATATTGCAAAACCTGCAACTAAAAGATACCAAAATAAGGTAGGGTGGACATTTCACGGGCACGAAGACAAAGGGGCAAGGATGGTTCCTGATATCTTCAAAAAATTAAAGCTTCCTCTCGATGGAAATATGAGATATGTCCAGAAATTAGTCAAACTACATCTAAGACCAATAGCACTTACAAAAGAAACGATTACCGACGCAGCGCTAAGAAGGTTGCTGTTCGATGCTGGAGAAGAGCTAGATGACCTTATGACACTTTGCAGAGCTGACATTACTTCTAAGAACCCGATAAAGGTTAAGAAATATCTAAATAGGTTTCAAGAAGTTGAATTAAAGTTAAAAGATGTCGAGGAACGGGACAACATAAGAAATTGGCAGCCTCCTGTTTCCGGGGAAATCATCATGAAAACATTTGGTATTGGCCCCTCCAGAGAAGTAGGGATAATTAAGAGTTCGATAAAAGAGGCCATTCTTGACGGGGAAATTGCTAACAATTTAGAAGACGTATGTAAGTTTATGTTGGAAAAAGGCAAGGAGATCGGATTAACCGTGAAAGATCACCAATTTCTTAAAGGCAAAGAAATAAATTAATTACTTTTGCTCACTCACATTTGCACCGGATGATAGTTTTCAAATTCAGAGTGGTCATCGACCATGATAAAGACGTTTTCAGGGATATAGAAATTCAGGATTCGCAAAATTTTGAGGATCTACACGGTGCGATCATTGCGGCATTCGGCTTTAGAGGTGATCAAATGGCCTCATTCTATATGAGTAATGAGAGTTGGGAAAAAGGACTAGAAATTGGGTTAATGGACATGTCTTTTGGCGAAGAGTCTGGCCCTCTGACTATGAAATCGGCTCTACTCAATCAGTTTGTAAAAGAAAAAGATCAAAAAATTCTGTATGTCTACGATTTCTTGAAAATGTGGATCTTTTACCTTGAGCTTATTGAAGAGAAAGAGACAGATATTGACCAGGCCTACCCCTGTTTAGCTCATTCTTTCGGAGAATCCCCTTTGGAAGATGAAAAAGAAATTGAAGATCAATTCAATGCTTCGGATCAGGAATCAAAACAAAAATCAATGGAGTCCGAGATCGAAGACATCATGAGTGAATTTGATGATGAAGTTGCCACGGAAGAAGGGTTTGATAATATAGATGACCTTGATATATGAAGTGGGAACACCACCGTAGAGACGCATTGGTTTAATATCAGGTAATTGCTTTGTGTTTGACCTCCTTTTCAACAAAACGAACACCATACTCCGCCAATTTCTCAAGTACAGGTAAGTAGATCTCTTCCTGAATAGGCAGTTGTACTCCCTTGGATTTTATTGTCCCGTTAAGGATCATCTCTGCACAAATAGCAACAGGAAAGCCAACAGTATCACTCATTGCCGTATAAATCTGGTCTTTACCTACGTGAACCATTGAGGCCTCTATCCCCATTCTCTTTCCATCCAGCGTATATCCGAACTTGTGCCACATTACGATCATGTCCTTGTCACTTTCATCCAAAGACCATCTATCCATTAATATCTTCTGAAGTAACTCTGCAGGGGTTCCGTCTTTGCCCAGGCCCACCAGTTCATGGTCAAAAAGTCCAAGCCATTCCAGTTTTTCCCACAATGTATCATCTTCATCGATCTTTAAGTAATGACGCAATTTGAGCTCAACACTATCATATTTGTTGTACCTGAGAAATGAATTAATATAATCCCGCTTCGTCATATTCTGTGACCCTTCAATGGTGTATGTATCATCCGTGCACCCCAACTGAACAAAAACATCCCAGGCTCTACAAAACCCAACACGTCTCAGGGTGCCTCGATAGATCGTGTCAATATTCTCCAACCCGTATATAGACCGGTATTTCAACGAGTCGCGATTTGCATACCCTTCGAATCTGCCGTATCCTTCAATATCTATGAACTCGGTTCTTCTGAACAGTCTGGTATATGGAATGTACTTATACAGTTTGTTATGCACGAACTTAGCAGCTCCTCCCTGACCAGCCAGCACAACATTTCTGGGATTCCATGTAAACTTGTATTTCCATGGGTTATTTTCGCTTTCAGGCGCTAACAGTCCACCCGTAAATGACTCAAACTGAAATATCTCCCCACCAATGGATTCAATTTCATCCAGGATCTTTTTAGCAGACATATGATCAATCCCAGGATCAAGACCTATTTCGTTCATAATGATGATTCCTGCCTCTATAGCGTCATCGTTTAAACTTTTCATTTCTTTCGAAACATAAGAAGGAGTAAGAACATCTTTCTTGAATTTGATACAATCTTTTGCTACCTCAAGATGATATCTGGCTG
>JAAZYJ010000226.1 GCA_014239715.1 Flavobacteriales bacterium | reverse complement strand
TCATTGAGGTAAGTAATCTTGTCTGCCGTTACCTTTACTTTTTTAATGATGGTAGTGTCATATCCGAAACCGGTAGCGTACACCACATAGGTTCCCGGGTAAAGTGGTTTTAAGGTGAATTTCCCTTTATCGTCGGTTTCAGTTTTGAGTTTATTGTTGCCGGCAATGTCGACCCAAACTTCAACGAATGGTTCGGGTTCAACAAGGTCATTAAATACTTTTCCCTTGATCTCTCCAGGCCCGGTTTGAGCATCGACCAAAGGGATTGTGAAAAATATAGCTGCTGTAAATAGGTAGTAAATTGTCTTCATCATCAATTGAATTAAGTGTTATAATAAGCACTCAACTACGTGCTTTTGATGATAAGATGCATTTAGATTAAAATTCCACAAATGCAATGCGTATTTCTATAAAATCACCCTTCCAGGGCAACTACTTCAGAAACTTCCGGCAAGTGGTTTTTCAACAAAGATTCAATGCCGCCTTTTAGCGTTGCTGTAGATGAAGGGCAACCACTACATGCACCTTTCAATACTACAGTTACTCTTCCGTTGCTTGCATCAAAACTTTTGAAATGAATGGCCCCGCCATCAGACTCAACTGCCGGTCTAACGTACTCTTCAAGCAAATCTACGATCATCTGATCTTGTTCTGTATTTATTTCCGGCTCAATGGAAATTGTTACTTTTTGCTGTTCGTCTACAACGTTTATTTCTCTTGTGTTGCTTTCGGGAATCGATTGAACCACAATTTCATTGTTCTGCAAAAATTCCGAGATGTAGTTCCTTACTTCTCCATGGATCAGGTCCCAACTGATAGAATCATTTTTGGTGATGGCTACAAAATTACGCGTAATGAAAATAGCTTCAACAAATGGAAATTGAAAAAGAGACTCGGCCAATGAAGAAGATCCGGTTGCTTCATCAATAGATAGGTATTCTACACTTTCACCTGTGGCTAGTAACATCTTGTCAGCAACGAATTTCATGACGGATGGGTTTGGAGTTACTTCCGAGTAGACCGTTACGGGAATTTTTGTTGTACTCATTGTTTGTATTTTGTACAAATTTAAGGACAAAATAAATGTTATGGCACTAATAAGGGAAATTAGAGGGAAATCACCCGTTTTTGGCGGTCATTGTTGGTTTGCAGAAAATGCAACCATCGTTGGTGATGTTACTATGGGAATTGAGTGCAGCGTGTGGTACAACGCTGTACTACGAGGGGATGTTCATTATATTAAGATCGGTGACCGGGTGAATATTCAGGATGGCGCCATTGTACATTGTACCTACGAAAAATCGCCAACGAATATTGGAGATAATGTTTCAATTGGTCACAATGCTATTGTGCACGGCTGCACTATTGAGGACAATGTGCTGATTGGTATGGGGTCAATTGTTATGGACGACTGTGTCATTGAGTCGGGAAGCATTATTGGAGCCGGAGCTGTTGTAACGCAGGGAACACATGTAAAGTCGGGCAGCCTGTATGCCGGAGTGCCGGCCAAATTTTTAAAAGAAGTTAGTTCAAAGTTACTAGTAGAAGAGATTGAGCGAATAGCCAATAACTATGTCAAATACGCCGAATGGTTCAAGGCAAAAAGATGATTTGTTCGGCTTGCAGGAACTATACGATTGTTTTTCGTAAATTAATATATGATCGATAAGAAAAGGCTTCGGGGGAAATTGTTTAAACATCTCGATGGGCTGGTGACGATTCCCACATTGGTTGCACTGAATGAAAAAGGGGTGTTAGATCTTTTTTTGCAGGAAAAGGAAAATAGCTTGTCAGACCTCACAAAGAAATACCAGGCAAACGAGGGCTATATGAACGTTTCGCTAAGAATTCTTGCCTCCCAAGGGATGCTGACTCAGAATATCAACGTGGAAAATGATGAGATCAGATTTTCATTGACGGAAAAAGGAAGTGCTGTATTTCCAATAGCTCATGTGTACAACGAGGTTGTCGATCTAATAAAGTTATCTGGTAATTATCATCCAAGAAAATTTGAGCGAATACCATTTGAGGCACTTTACTCTTTGTTCGGCAGATATAAGGAAAACTTTGGATTGGAATCGGCAGAGGATGTTATAACGAGGAAGGTTCATGAAGAAATGATGGAACATATTGAGGGGTTTCTGGTAGGCCCTAGCCTGGTGCATTTGGGCATGAGTGGCATGTTCCACAAGTATTTTATGGAAACTTCTTTTCGGCCCGAAGAATTTCATGCAGACCCGGAAAGCTTTAAAAAACTGTTGGATTTCCTGACTTATTTGGGATGGTTCAGTGTTAAAAATGGAAATTATCAATTCACTGATACGGGACTTTTCTTTGCCAAAAGAGCTTCCGCTTATGGCGTAACGGTATCTTATATGCCTACTTTCCGGCATTTGGACGAGCTTATTTTTGGGAATCCGGATATACTAAGAAAAACAGAATCCGATTTGGATGAAATTCATGTAGATCGGGCTATGAATGTTTGGGGGAGTGGAGGAGCACATTCTAATTATTTCAAAGTGGTCGACAAGATCATTATTGAACTATTCAACAAACCAATAGAAGAACAACCGAAGGGAATTCTTGACATGGGCTGTGGGAACGGCGCGTTTTTACAGCACATTTTCAATGTTATTGACCATCAAACATATAGAGGAGAAATATTAGATGACCATCCGCTGTTTCTTGTAGGGGTGGATTACAATCAAGCTGCTCTTAAAGTTACTCGGTCAAATTTAATTCAGTCAGAAATCTGGGCTAAAGTTATTTGGGGTGATATAGGAAGGCCTGACCTTTTGTCGGCAGGATTAATGGAGAATTATGCCATCGACCTGCGAGAACTTTTAAATGTAAGAACATTTTTGGATCATAATAGAATATGGGAAGAGCCATTAGCGATTAGTCAGAATAGAATGAGTAGTTCAAGCGGTGCGTTTGCATATAGAGGTGCGCGAATAAGTAATAATCTTGTTGAAGACAACCTCTTACAGCATATGGGAAAATGGACGCCGTTTGTAGATAAATTTGGTTTACTATTAATTGAACTGCACACCATTTCACCTGAAATAGTATCAAATTCTTTGGGTAAGACAGCCGCAACGGCCTACGATGCTACACATGGGTTTTCTGATCAGTATATTGTTGAGATCGAGGTTTTTCACAAAATATGTGCTGAGGCCGGACTGTTGTCAGATGAAAAGGTATTTACCAAGTTTCCCAATTCCGATCTGGCTACCGTGAGCGTCAACTTATTGAAGGGCGTAAATTAGAAGCTAGAAAATCAGCTTCTTAGCTTTGATTTTCGTGGATAGAAAACTTGCAGCTTTATGTTCAAAGACTTCGGGTTTTTCAGTTGTGTAAAATGAAGTTGTTCCTGAGTTGCTCAATCGTTCATTTAATCCAGTATGCCTTTTTAAATAATCTTTAAGGCTTTTAGCTACGATTTCGCCTTGTCCTATTACCGTAATATTTGGGCCTGCGTAAAATTCAATAATGTCTTTCAAAAAAGGGTAGTGTGTGCATCCTAGTACAATAGTGTCTATATCCGGATCCATAGAAAGCAATTCATCGACCTTTTGCTTGATAAGTGCTTTACCTTGCTCCGTTCGGTATTCGTTGTGCTCCACTAGTGGAACCCATAAGGGGCATGCCAATTGCGTAACTTTAATTTCCGGGAAGAATCTGGCAATTTCTATTTTGTAAGAATTCGAATTAATCGTTCCGTTTGTTCCCAATACTCCTATGTGCTTGGTGTTGGTGTAGTTGCCAATAATTTCCGTGCATGGTCGGATTACGCCAAGAACCCGTTTGATTTTATCTGACAGTAGAGGAAGGTCGCTCTGTTGTATTGTTCTTAGCGCTTTAGAGCTTGCTGTATTGCAGGCTAAAATTATAAGTGGACAATTCAGATCAAATAGCTTTTCGACAGCTTCAAGGGTATAGTTGTATACAACGTCAAATGATCTGGTTCCGTAAGGGGCTCTTGCGTTGTCTCCAAAATACACATAGTCGTAATCAGGAAGAACATTTTGAATTTCCTTAAGTACGGTCAGGCCACCATAACCCGAATCGAACACACCTATTGGAGCTTTGTTGTCTTGCACAGAATAAAGGT
>JAAZYJ010000249.1 GCA_014239715.1 Flavobacteriales bacterium | reverse complement strand
CATATGAATTGAAGTCAGGGGTAAAACCAAAAAAGTTTGTAAAACCCGCGACCCCTGAAGAAGAAGAACTGACGTAGATGTAATCACCAGCACTCAAAGAAACAGAAGGAAATGTGAATTCCTGACCATCCGTTCCTCCGCCATTGTTGGCAGAACCGAGCCCGTAAATACTTAAGTCCGAAACATCATCAATGGCATAAATTTCAACAGCTTTTGGCACTCCACCACTTAGTGGACCGTCAATAGCGCCTGTTATAATCAAATTTGATTCAAGCGGACTGAAGGCGCCTTGATAAGGAGGTACACCTCCGCTTGCGGAAACAACTACATCGGTTGTTTCTCCAAAACACAATATATCAGCATAGGAGGCGTCTGCTTGTAAAGCTTCAGGACCACCAACGCTGACTGTAATTGTTTCACTCAAACCATTGGCATCGGAAATTACAATCTGATTGTCTCCTTGAGATAAGAACTGAACTCCGGTCTGACCTGTTTGAAAAGATTCCAGAGGAAAAGGAGTCGAAGTAGAGCTGTTTGAAGAGGATCCATCAAGTGCATTCGGGCCACTGTATGACCAATTTGAAGCGTTGAATGCAGTCGTAGGAGCAACCCCATTATTTCTGTAAGCCCAGCCATCGAGATATTCCCAAGCCTGCCCAGAGCCATCTATGTTGATGTTTCCGAATACATCGACCGCCAATCCATTTTTAAACAATTCAACAGCGTCGTCACCATTGATGGATAAAGCGTATGAATTGTAATCTGGTGCAAAGCCGAAGAAAGTTGTGAATCCGGCAACGCCCGATGAACTTGAGCTAACATAGATGTAGTCTCCTTGATTTACAGAAACAGACGGAAAAGTAAATTCTTGCCCATCTGATCCGCCTCCATTATTTGCCGATCCTATTCCGTACTCACTGAGGTCTCCAATGTCAGACAAAGCGTATAATTCAACGGCTTTTGGTACTCCACCGGACAAAGGCCCGTCAATTACTCCAGTAATTATCAATGCGACATCGCTTGAAGAAACAGTTCCGATACCTGAATACGGAGCCGTTCCTCCACTAACAGAAATGGTCACTTCAGATAAATCCCCGTTACATAGGACAGGAGTTGAGCTTACCGAAATGTCGAGTTGAGATTGTGCTTTCCCATACAGGAAAATAAAACTTGAGCACAGCAATAGCTGACCCAAAACTTGCATAGTTTTTTTCATGATTTTTAGTTTAGTTAAATAGTCTTGCACTATTAGAATAGGTGTTCTAATATATTGCGCTCCTGAAGTTAATAAAATATTAAATACGTAGCTCGACTCAGAGAAATTAAATTTGAGGTTCCACAATTCATAATTAGGCTCGGTGTCCGTTTCAAGTGGATGTTTTGTAGGGGTTTAAATTTTATTAATTTCATGAATATGAACAATCGTACAGATCAACCCGTAGTACAAAAAGGGGGCTTTGCTATTTACGAGAAGGGGCGGCAAAGTATTTTGGTAGACCATCGGATAGGAGGCCTGATTACCATTACCTTCGTGCTTGTCATTCTGACACCTATTTTACTGGTAGCTGGAGGGATGTTTATTAGCTTAAACCTGTTGGCAGGAGCACTAATTTTATTAGCCTCTGGTTTATGCGGATACGCAGTCTATTGGGGGTTTACACGAATAAAAAGAAAAAAATCGGCGAGTCTGGATGAACAAACGGTTATTGCCATTCTTGATTTTGAAAAAGACCTTTTTTTGGACTCTCAGGGGAATACAATTGCTTCACTTAATGAGGTTAAATTTACTAAGGGTTTTCAGATTACGTCATCTTCACCATCAATCAAAGCAAGCTGGGGAGGTAATTCCATAGAAGTATTTTCATTTAATGGACTAGTGGGAGGGTCGGCAGCATTTATAGCTTATTTGAAAAACAAAGGAGTTTGGAGTAATTAAGTAAGCTGAACAAGCAGAAAGAAACAGCTTACCACCCCTCTAAAAAGTGGTCAATGTCTCTGCGGTCTTTTTTATTGGGCTTTCCTTGGTCTTTTCCTCGGTAAACACGTTGGGCAAACTGATAGGTTTTGTATTTTTCTTTTTCTTCTTCTGAGGTGATGTCTACAAGGTAACCTGAAACGAGACTAGACCCCAGTCTTTTATTAGTGAGCTGAATGATCTTGTAGCTAAAAACGGCATTGTTTTTTTGAATACTGATGAGGTCTCCGGGAGCCACCTCTTTTGAAGGCTTACACTCGGTGCCGTTCAGCTTGATTTTATTTGCGCCCACTAATTTTGACGCCAGCGACCTTGTTTTGGCCAGGCGGACACACCAGATGTATTTATCGATTCGCAAAGCTTATTTAAGCAGCCTCCTCAATATTTTACCCACGTTTGATTTTGGCAATTCGTCTCTAAAATGTACTACTTTTGGAATCTTATAATTAGTTAGGTTGTCTTTGCAGGTTTGAATGACTTCTTCTTTGGTCAGTGAGTCGTCTTTTTTCACCACAAAAGCCTGAACGAATTCTGTTCCATCATCATTTTTACCTCCACAAACGCCCACTTCCAGCACCTTAGGGTTTTCAGTGATGGCCTTTTCCACTTCACTTGGATAAACGTTAAATCCAGAAACCAAAACCATTTCTTTCTTTCGGTCGACAATTTTGAAGAATCCATCTTCATCAACAATTCCCACATCTCCGGTAAGGAAATAATCTCCGTGCATGCAATTGGCCGTCTCTTCAGGTCGATTCCAATACCCCTGCATAACTTGTGGCCCTTTAATTCCAATTTCTCCCTTTTCTCCTTGTGCAACTTCGACCTTGTCGTCGTCGAATATCTTAATGTCGGTATTCGGTAGTGGTAAACCTATAGTTCCTGTCTTGTGGTTTCCACCAACTGGATTGATAGTAGCTGCAGGGCTGGTTTCAGACAACCCGTAGGCTTCGAGTAGCGGGCTATTAGTAACCTTTTCCCACTCAGCGGCAACGACGTCCTGAACAGCCATTCCACCACCAAGAGCCATTTTAAGCTGGCTAAAATCAAGGTTTCGAAAAGCTTCCTGGTTCAAGAGACCATTGAAAAGGGTGTTTACTCCTGTAATAAATGTGAATGGGTTTTTCTTGAGGTCTTTACAGAATCCTTTCATATCTCTTGGATTGGTAATCAAAATGTTTTTTGCTCCATACCTAAAGAAGACCACACAATTGGCAGTAAGTGCAAAGATGTGATACATCGGAAGAGCCGTAATGATGGTCTCTTGTCCTTCTTCAAACTTATGACCAATCCACGCCTCTACCTGCTGCACATTGGCACAAATGTTTCCGTGAGAAAGGGTGGCTCCTTTTGAAACCCCTGTTGTTCCGCCCGTATACTGAAGAAAAGCATGATCGTCTTTTCCAAGGGAAACAGGCGCTCCTTTTTTTCCTTTACAGTCTTTAAAAACTTGCTTTAACGGAGTGGTATCGTTCAGTGTAAACGCTGGCACCATTTTTTTAACTTTTCGAACGACAAAATTTGTAATCGCTCCTTTTAATCCACCAAGCATGTCGCCGATGGTTGTCGTAATTACCGTTTCTATTTCCGTTTCTTGAAGTATTTCCTCCAAGTTGTGTGCAAAGTTTTCCAAGATGATGATGGCTTTAGCGCCAGAGTCTTTGTACTGATGACGCATCTCTTCTGCTGTATAGAGAGGATTCGTATTGACGATCACCAAGCCCGCTTTTAAACAGGCAAAAATAGTTATTGGGAACTGAAGCAGATTGGGCATTTGAAGCGCGATTCGATCTCCTTTTTTCAGGTTCGTATTATTTTGAAGATGCCAAACAAGCGCATCGACATGGGCGGATACTTCATTGAAGCTGATCTCGACATCCATATTTTTATAAGCAGTATTATCGCCAAAACTTTTTACAGATTGATCGAAAACTTCAACAAGATTATTATATCGATTAAGCTCTATTGTTTTTGGAACTTCAGAAGGGTAGGATTTGAACCATGGGAAATCACTCATATCTTTTTATTTATTATTTAGTCATTAATTACCATCTTAAAATGGAATATTAAATATACATAAAATTCATAACGGCAGATTGATAATTTGATTCCACAGGGGATGTGTTGACTAATTTGTGACGGCTGATTAAAAATAATATTAATGATTTTGCATTGTAAGCGAATAAGCGTACTTTTGACACTAAGCCTATTTAAAAGTGTTCCGAATGAAAAACAACCTTGTCACAGCTATTTTTGTCTTTTGTCTTTGCTCCATGTGGTCCCAGCTTCAAAATGTATTTGATGATTTCGAAGGAAATGGAGATATCTCGACATGGTTTGGTGACGATTGCAATATGGATATTGCGTTTTCCAATCCTCATATTCAAGGGATAAACACATCATCAACAGTTTTAGAATATATGGATGTGGGAGGTCAATATGCGAACATCCGCTTTGATGTTAGTGAAAATTTTGACTTGTCCGTGAACCACACCTTTACCCTTAAGATTTATATTGAATCAAGTAGCCTTTCCGGAAGTCAAAACAATCAGATATCACTTAAATTACAGGATGGGACAGTAGGCGCTCCCTGGGAAACCCAAAGTGAAATCATAAAAAATGTTACTTTGGATCAATGGCAGGAGGTCTCTTTTGACTTCCTCAATGATCCCTTCATTAATTTCAATGCGGGTTCTGTTGATCCTGTTTTAAGAACGGACTTTAACAGGGTGGTACTGCAGATCAATGGAGAAAACAACAACGATCTGGTTACAGCTCATCTCGATGATGTGAACTACGACGGGAGCGTTGGGAGCTGTTCTCCATTCAATACACTGGTTTGGTCTGATGAGTTTGATGGGAACGGAGCCATAGATAATTCCAAGTGGTTCCATCAGACCTTTATACCTAATGGATGGGGCTGGTACAATGGAGAGGTTCAACACTACACAGATCGTGAGGACAATTCATATGTTCAGAATGGATACATGCATATTGTGGCTAAACAGGAAACCTATACTGATCCCGTTCAGGGGATAACTAAAGACTATACATCTGCCAGGCTTAATTCAAAATTTGCATTCACCTATGGTCGCGTGGAAGCAAGGGCTAAATTACCCGCTGGAGTGGGTACCTGGCCTGCCATCTGGATGCTGGGAAAAAACATAAATGAAACTGGAGCTTACTGGCAAACACAAGGTTTTGGTACGACGGGATGGCCTGAATGTGGCGAAATTGATATTATGGAGCACTGGGGTTCCAATCAGAATTATGTGCAAAGTGCCCTTCACACGCCATCATCTTTTGGAGCAACTGTAAATCACGGAGGGATTATGGCTAATGATGTCTCCAACACTTTTCACATCTATGCGATGGAATGGTCAGCAACTGAAATCGTTTTCAGTATTGACGGACTGGAGTATTACACGTATTCTCCGACTCCTCAAAATATGAGCACCTGGCCCTATATTGAGGATCAGTATATCCTTTTAAATATTGCCATTGAAAATTCTATAGATCCCTCTTTTACACAGAGCGAGATGGTTTTTGATTATATACGGGTATATCAGCAGGGGACGGGGTCAACCACGACAGACACACAGGTTGCCTGCGATTCCTACACATGGATTGACGGAAACACCTATACGTCGAATAATAATTCAGCAACGCACACGCTACAAAACACAAACGGTTGTGATTCTACAGTTATGCTTGATCTGACTATATTCAATTCAAGTTCAAGTGTTGATATTCAGGAAGCCTGCGATTCCTACACATGGATTGATGGAAACACCTATACGTCGAATAATAATTCAGCAATTGTCCAATATACGACAGTTGACGGTTGTGATTCTACTCTTACATTGGATTTAATCATAAATCAAAGTACTAGTACTACTTTGACAGAGACCGCTGTGGGTCAATATACCTTGAACGGCATTACATACGATAGCACAGGCACCTACTCTCAAATCCTCACCAATAGTGCAGGTTGTGATAGTACAATCACACTTAATCTGAGCATTGACACAAGTGTTGGGTTAAATGAAATATTTAAGGAAAT
>JAAZYJ010000197.1 GCA_014239715.1 Flavobacteriales bacterium | reverse complement strand
CATCCCCATATAATGTCGCATCTTAACCACCTCTCTTTGTTCTTCAGGCAGCAGGTCTACCAGCATTCTGACATCTGAATGAATCTGCTCCTCCACGATAACATCTTCTATGTTCATATCAGCCATCTTGATCACTTGAAAAATATCGAAATCATCATCATCACCTCCCGACCTTTTCTTTCTGCCAACCACCGGCATTTTTGATGATTTTCTAAAATGATCTATGACAAGATTATGGGCTATTCTCATGACCCAGGGTAAAAATTTCCCTTCGTCATTGTACTTCCCTCTCTTTAAGGTGTTTATCACCTTCATAAAAGTGTCCTGAAATATGTCATTTGCAAGATCTGCGTCTTTCAACATCATAAAGATGTAATTGTAAACTCGATCTTTGTGACGATTTAAAAGGGTCTCGAAAGCCCCTTCATTTCCTTCTAAATAACTGTGGATAAGATCTCTCTCTTTTGTTTGCGTATTCATTGTCTACTCTTTTGCGCTATGCAGGCATAGCCGGTTACTTGTGTTCCTTTTGAATTAGAGTAGAGTTTATTCTATACGCTTCTTTTTAGAGTTCTATTGTTGTAACGATTACCACCCACCAGAAGTTACATCCTTCTTTTTTGCAATAATCTGTATCAAATGTAACAATTATAAGGGATACAGAAGAAATATTTAGCTAATTTTGCAAAATTCCAATTAATTAACGGCTTAAATTTGATGACGAACGGGAGGAAAAATGGCAAGAGTGACAAGCCGAAAATTGAGATTCGCGGTGCAAAAGTTCACAATCTAAAGAATATTGACGTATCCATACCCAGAAATAAAATCGTGGTTATTACTGGATTGTCAGGCTCGGGGAAATCAACTTTAGCGTTTGACACTCTCTATGCAGAAGGACAAAGGAGATATGTAGAAAGTCTTTCTTCTTATGCCAGACAGTTCATGGGTCGCTTTGACAAACCAGAGGTAGACAGCATCAAAGGAATTTCTCCGGCAATAGCAATAGAACAAAAGGTCATTACCCGAAATCCAAGGTCAACAGTAGGAACAACAACAGAAATATACGACTATCTAAAATTGCTGTTTGCCAGAATTGGACGCACCTACTCTCCTATTTCAGGAGATGTTGTTAAAAAAGACAGCGTGACAGACGTTGTTAATTACTTAAATACATTTGATGACAAGTCTAAGATATTGATCCTTTCAAAAATCACTGTACCCCACGCTAGACCAGCAGATGAGCACCTTAGAATACTGTTGGATCAGGGATACACAAGAATTCGACTTGGAAATCAAATCGAAAAGATCGAAGAAGTACTCAAGACTAACAATTACCACAAGGGAGATATCTTTCTCATTATTGACAGGTGCGCGGTAAACAAGACCAGCAGATCTAATAATGCTCGTATAGCCGACTCTGTACAAAATGCGTTTCTAGAAGGGCTTGGAGAGTGCGTGGTAGAAATAGTCCAGGAAAAGCCGATCAGAAAGTGCTTCTCAAACAGATTTGAGATCGACAACATGAAGTTTGACGAGCCCAGCATGAACTTCTTCAGTTTCAACAACCCGATAGGTGCTTGCCCAAAATGTGAAGGATATGGCAAGATACTAGGTATTGACAGAGATCTAGTTGTTCCAAATAAAAACCTATCTATCTACGAAGAGGCCATAGTTTGCTGGAAGGGTGAAAAAATGAGCGAATGGAAAAAAGAGCTTGTAATGAATGCCCAGCAATTCGACTTTCCAATTCACCGCCCTTTCTACGATCTAACAGATGAACAAGTAGAACTTTTATGGAACGGCAACAGGTATTTTAGTGGGTTAAATGCATTTTTTAATCATGTAGAAAGCAAATCATACAAGATTCAATATAGGGTTATGCTAAGCCGTTACAGAGGAAAAACAACCTGTACGGCATGCAACGGTAATCGATTAAGGAAAGAGACCAACTATGTTAAAATTGGAAATAAAACGATCTCCGATGTTAGTAAAATGAACATCAATAATGCTCGTGTCTTTTTTGACCAACTTGAGTTGAGTGAAGAAGACCACACTATTGCAAAACGCATTTTGCTGGAAATAGAAAACAGACTTACATTTCTATCTGACGTCGGGCTTGATCACTTGTCCTTAAACCGATTGTCAAACTCCTTATCCGGAGGTGAATCACAACGGATCAATCTAGCGACTTCCTTAGGCAGCTCTTTGGTAGGGTCGATGTATATACTGGATGAACCAAGCATCGGGCTGCACCCCCGAGACACCGGAAAGCTGGTGAAAGTTCTTAAATCGTTGAGAGACTTAGGCAATACCGTAATTATTGTGGAGCACGAAGAAGAAATAATGAACGCGGCAGACGAAATTATCGACATGGGGCCCATGGCCGGACATTATGGAGGCGAGGTTGTTTTCCAGGGGACACATAAGAACCTGCTTGGAGGGAAGAATAGCCTCACTGCCAAGTACCTTACCGGCGAATTGTCGATACCGGTTCCCTCCTCAAGAAGAAAGTGGAATCACTCAATACTAATTAATGGAGCAAGAGAAAATAACCTTAAAGGCATTGATGTAGATATCCCGCTAAACGTGTTTGTTTGTATTACAGGAGTGTCTGGAAGCGGAAAATCATCCTTGGTAAAAAAGATACTTTATCCGTCATTAAAAAAGATGTTTGGCTCTTATCGTGAAAAAACAGGCGCCTTTGACAAAGTTGATGGTGACTTTGATCAGCTTAATGCAGTTGAGTTTATTGATCAAAACCCTATTGGGAAATCTTCACGTTCCAACCCGGTAACGTATGTTAAGGCATACGATCACATCAGGGGACTTTTCGCAGAACAACAGCTATCGAAGATCAACGGTTACCGTGCAAAACATTTTTCTTTTAACGTTGAGGGAGGCAGGTGTGATGAATGTGAAGGAGAAGGACATGTTACGATAGAAATGCAGTTTATGGCCGATGTCAAGCTAAAATGTGAAAATTGTGAGGGGAGACGATTTAAAGATGAAATTCTAGAGGTTGAATTCAGAGGTAAAAACATATTTGACATTCTTAACATGACCATTACGGAAGCTGTGGAATTTTTCAAGCAGGGGAAAAATGCGTCGGAGGCAAAAATTGTAGAAAAAATAGCTCCACTTAATGAAATTGGACTGGGATATATTCAGCTAGGTCAATCATCCAGCACCCTTTCCGGGGGCGAAGCACAACGAATAAAACTGGCTTCATTTCTCAGCAAAGGAGGAGCGTCAGATAAAACACTGTTCATTTTTGATGAACCAACTACCGGCCTTCATTTTCATGATATTGACAAGCTGCTAAAAGCATTTAATTCTCTGATCTCCAAGGGCCACTCCATTGTAGTGATAGAGCACAACGTTGAAGTAATCAAATGCGCTGACTGGGTAATCGACCTTGGTCCGGAAGGTGGTGAAGGCGGGGGACAATTACTTTTTTCCGGTACGCCTGAAGACCTGGCACTCTGTGATGCAAGCTATACCGCAAACTACCTGGGTGAAAAGCTGAAATCAGGAGCTATTGCTTAGACAACTTCTATTCTATAGACGCTCATCGATGAATGGTGCTTGTTACAAGTAGTCTAGTACTTTACAAACTTTGAAACTCTAACAACTCCATCATCTATTATCCTCACAAAATAAACCCCCGGGCTTAAAAATTCTATAGGCAATGTTCTCTTGTTCAAGTTCAATTTGTCGTTAACGAAAAGCTCCGATGCCATTAAACTTCCGGTTTCATTGATCACATCCACGGTCACCTCATCGTTTTCAAAGCCATAGAAATTGACATTAAGACGGCTGGATGTAGGGTTCGGATAGATCGACAAGGTCTGGGTTTTCTCTACTTCATCGATATTGTTCGCATGAGAAATGTAGAAACTATGCTCAAAAAATCCTCCAAAGTCAGGATTTGCAATTAATTTTAACAGCCCGTCCACTCGAACCCTAAAATATCCAGTGCCCTGCGCAGGGTTTGCCCACCAGGAAATCCCATCATTACCACTGTTCGGAGTACTGGTGCTGACTGTATCGAGATATCTTATCTTATAACATCCCGGGCTTAAAATTACGTCGTCAGCATAAGTTCCCGGAGGCAATCCCGTTTTTGAAAAGACAACATTGTCCGATTCATCATAGATCTCAAAATAATTCTCATGGGCATACGTATTCATGCGATACTGCAGCAGCAATGGCCCGGAATATACCGGGTATGGATCGATCTCAGACAGGTACGTGTTATTGTCGGGGTTCTGATCCGCAAACAAATTCGGATAGGATATTGTAACTTCAAATATTGTTGATGCTCCTGATGTATCCCAAAAAGCAGGTGCCGTTGTAGGAAGAACAACTTCTGTAGATTCCATAAAATCCAAAGACCCTGTCCAATCCAACGTTTGAACTGCGCTACCTTGAAGGTGATAATCTATCGTAAAAAATGTAATTGTGGAAGAACCTGAATTTCGAACAACAATGGTAGGTTGAGAACAGATCGGATTGTATTTTTCATGCTCTACTTTTTTGGAAGGCTTGATCACGTCTATCACTTCAATGTCAAGTAAAAAATTTGGAGCGCCATAGCTAACCAGCTGATTGTTAACAATATAATTGCTTGACCCTGAAGCAGTTGTTACACCATAATCAATTTGAACCGGACTCCCGGGAGTTACCAATGAGGAAATATCAGTTCGTTGAATATCAGAGGCCATACCCGGACACCAGCCTGCCCGATCATAGATCCAGGTTCCGCCCTGATCAATTATAGGATTTTCAGCACACTCTTTCCAAACCTGCCAAAACAATTCATCCGCCCCTCCAGCAGCATTAATGAAATGGTCTCGAGGAATGAATTCACCTTCCTGACCGTGCCCGGTAATTACCGTTCGCACTTCAAAATCTGAAGCTGCCGGATTAGTAGGAACCATTCTGGGCTCATATACGTCATCGGCCATTATCGAAGAATATCCGTTCTTTCCAACAGGCCAGATCTGAGTGATGTCTATCACATCTCTTGGCGGAGTTCCTTTGATGTACAAAAACTGAATGTCCAGCTCTTCCTGATTTTGCCCCCCTCGTTCAATAGTCATTCTCTTTGGACCCTTCAAGACCGGAGTGAAGTCCGTCAGATCGAAAGTAAAGGTCTTACCTTCTGTTCCAAGGTCCAACCCAATTCCATAAGGCGTAACCAATGACATGATCTCAAATTTCATCGGATATTTATTGTAGTATGTAAGCTCGGCGATGGTCAGCGTGCTATCGATTGCCGCATCAACAGTATCTATCAGAGCCCCGAATGCGTCATACACAGGCATTGGCCCGGCTTGCCAGTAGTAATTGGTGCTTAACAGGTTGAGGTCTATTCCAACAACATTATACTCATCCACCTGATTTGGCATATTCTCCAGAGAATCTGTAACTGTAAAAGTATTGACAGTAGTTGTATAAACGCCTTGAAGGAGATCCATTTGCGGTCGATCATTCAGCAGTGTGAAATTCATAAACAGGTCCTCACCTCTCTTAAGCCGCCAATAGGGTGTGCTGACAAACGTTCCATTGGCCAGCCCGATCTCATCCGTTGTGCTGCTGCCGGAGCCATCATTGAATTTGTGATAGGATACTAAATTGCTATAGCTTGTATGCGATGCATCCACACTTTTATGCATCCACTCGGCAATTTCTGCCTGACTCAGCTCTTTGTCCCAGATCCTGAACTCATCTATTTTACCATAATACCTCAGTGAAGTGCTTAATATAGCCCCGCCAATATTAAATTCTCGAATGTCAATCGGTCTTGTTTTACCAGATCCTGAAATCCATTCAGTTCCATTAATGTAGATGCGCATCATACCTGTGGATGCATTTTTTGTGAAAGCATAATGGTTCCACTTTCCTGCAAAATCATCAAAGCTTGCTGAACTATTTATCCTATCATAGCCGGACCCATCGTTCCCGCAATCCCAATAAATGCTTGAATTCCCCCATGGCAGGTGAACGTTAACCTGCCTGTTGTTCAACGAGTCTTTCCCTTCAAAAATAGTTGAATTCGAAGGCATTACTGACGTATCTCCATAGCACCAGAAAGAAATGGTCACCTCATTGCTTATTGAGGGCATTGGTGCAGCAAGGTTTACCATCTGTGCTCCGTTAAACTCAAGACAGTAATCAGCTTCGGTACTTACCAAACCAACTCCGGAAGCGCCATAATTATCTGTAGTAACCTCGGTATTGGTTCCGCTGGATCGATCGAAGGTCAGCTCAACAATTAAATTAGAAACCCCATCCCAGGTATAACCGGAGTGAAAATTGAACTGATGCTGTCCTGTTCCCGCAAATGAAGTGTTCAGATAATATACATTGGTAAAACCTTCCAGCTCCAACGTATCAGGATGCAGGTTCGCTTTAGTGGTCCCTTTCAGGTTAATTCTTAGGTTGTTCACCACACTTCCAAGCGAAGACAGATCCAACCTCAGTCCGGTGAAGTCTCCTGCTCCAAGGCCTGCACTGGTCAATTCACTTTCATTAATGAGGTATTGGACCCGGGCCATATCGGTTGTCAGGTCAAAGGGCAAAGTTCCTGTAGCTGAACCCGAGCCTATTATTCCAACTGTTTCCGATACAGTTCCGGTATAGCTAATCTCAGTCTGTTCTGTTTGATAATAACTGTACGTTGGAGAAACCGAATAGTCATAATTAGTCCCTGAAAACCCTGAAATAACATAGTTCGGCGCCGTGGCCATCAGTGAATCTGTTTTACTGGAATCTGTAATGTAAGTATTGCAGCTATAATCCCATTCCCCACACCCGGCATTCGGTGCGCCACCAGTAGAAACAACCGCATTCTTACACCTCATATTGTAAAGCATAATGATCTTCTCATACGTTTCGGTAGGATCATCAGGAAAACTGAAGACATAATCCCTACCTGCAGAATCCCAGGTAAGTGTCTGAAAAACCACTGTATCTTGTGAATAAATATGAAAGAAGCTTAGAAAAATACCCAGTGTGCATGTTACCCTGCGTGCAACTGGCATTAATTCATTGATAAAGTAAGAGTGTGTCATTGTAAGCGATCTGTAATTAGAATAAATGTGTCAAAAATCGTGGGAAAATACGACAATAATAGCTTGGATACAAGTTGCTATTATCACGGGTACATTGGCTTGATAAAAATGTCAGAAATTACTCCTTGAATTGAAGATCATACAGCCTTCGATAGTGACCATTACTGATATTGAGTAGTTCCGAATGGCTCCCTGTTTCGACGATCTGACCTTTGTCCAAAACGATTATCTTATCACTTCGCTGGATCGTAGATAGCCTGTGGGCAATAACAATCGAGGTGCAAGTGCCTGTGATTTTCTCAATTGCTTCCTGAATCAGAAGTTCAGCTTCTGTGTCAATGGATGAAGTGGCTTCGTCCAGTATCAGCAATTTTGGTTTGTACACGTATGCTCTTATGAAGGAAATAAGTTGCCGTTGACCGACAGACAGCATACCTCCTCTTTCTTTAACATCAAAATCATAATTGTCAGGCAGACTCATGATAAAATCATGAGCGCCAACGTGAATTGAAGCTTCTATTACGTCAGCTCTTGATATCGATTTATTTCCAAGCGTTATATTGTTGTGAACCGTGTCAGAAAAAAGAAAAACATCCTGAAAAACCAAGGCAATGTTATCACGAACAGCACTTAGACTATAATCCCTGATGTCTTTTCCATCTATAAATACTCCACCCGTCTGAAATTCATAAAAGCGACTCAACAAATTAATTACCGATGTTTTACCGGATCCGGTTGCCCCTACAAAAGCAACCGTTTCACCTGGCTGTACGGTGAACGAAACACCTTTAAGAACAAATTCTGGCTCGTTGTAGGCAAAATGGACATCTTTGAACTCAATACCGCCCTGAAAACGGGCATTTCGGATCTTATTGTTTGCATGAATAAACTCTTCCGTATCCAAAACGTGAAACACTCTTTCAGACCCAACCATGCCCATTTGCAACACGTTAAAACGATCTGCCAGCATTCGGATCGGTCGATATAGGTTGGAAATAAGCATGATGTACATGGTTATGTTTCCTGCCAACTCCCCTATATCTGTTCCTTCCGAAGTAACGAGTAACGCAGAGGTCATTAATATAAGGCCCAGGGAGCACGCGCTCAATATTTCAACACTCGGCAAAAAGACAGAGAAAGCCCATACTGATCTAATGTGCGCCTTGCGATGACGCGCGTTTATATCCCTGAATATTTTTGCTTCTCTATCTTCCCGGTTGAATATCTGAACGATCTTCATTCCCGTAATATGCTCTTGGGTAAAAGAGTTGAGACTAGCCACTTCCGATCTTACCGAAGTAAAGGCATTTTTTATAGCGCGCTTAAACAATACTGTTGCCCATAAGAGCACAGGAATTGGAGCTAATGCCGCTACACCCAACCGCCAGTCCCATACAAGCATTAATACTACGACCAGCACCAGCTTTAACAGGTCGCTGGAAATGGTCAAGATTCCTTGAGAAAAAATATCGGCGATTGTCTCGATGTCAGAAACTGCCCTGGTAACCAATCTGCCTATCGGATTCTTATCAAAGTATTTCAGCCGAAATGAAACGATCTTCCGGAACAGCTGAACACGAATATCCCGAATTACATTCTGCCCTACAATATTAGCCATATTAGTAACTGAAAATTGAATTAATGCCTCCAAGATCAACAACCCCATTAGCCCCATCGCCAGCTTACCCATTCCTACAAGATCACCATTGCTGATATATACCGACACCATTTTCTGAATCAACACGATCCTGACCATCAGGAATGCTCCTCCCAATATGGTTAATACTAAAGACGTAATAAACATGCCCCTGTACGGACGAACATAGGAAAGTACTCGTTTAAAAAGTTTAAAATCAAAAGCTCTTCCTGATACTGAGCTCATACTATTCCCTCCTCATATTCTATTGAACTAAGAAAAAGTCCGTGACCAGGGACCGATCTACCTGCATTACTCCTGTTCTTTGACCGTAAAATTTCATCCAATTCTGTTACAGCTAAATTTCCTGAACCAATTTCCAACATTGTTCCCACTATGGCCCTCACCATATTTCTTAAAAATCGATCAGCCTTTATATTAAATACAATTCCAGTTGCAGAAAGTTCCCATGCTGCATGCATTATTTTACAATCATTGGTTTTCGTGTCTGTATGCAATTTTGAAAAAGAAGTGAAATCAGTATGTGAATATAACCGTTCGCAAGCTTCGTTCATCTTTTCCAGATCCAATTTAGTATTAACTCGATATGAGTATTCTCGAATAAATGGATTTTTGCTGAAATGAATATGATAGTTGTAAGTGCGTGACAATGCATTAAATCGGGCATGTACATTATCTTCAACCGGGAATATCCTTTTGATTGCAATATCTTTAGGGAGCATGTTGTTGAGGTTGTATTTTGCTTTTTCCACTTCGATATGAGCATCAATATCAAAATGAGCAAAAAACTGCTCAGCATGAACACCAGCATCCGTTCTTCCACAACCCGTTATTCGTATACCTTCTGATCTCAAGCAGTTGATGAAACAGTCTGTTAGTACTTGTTGCACGGTTATCGCATTGGGTTGGACCTGCCATCCATGGTACGTAGCACCATCATAAGAAAGTTCAATGAAGTATCTCATTACTACAAATGTAGTCTTCGGATCAATTTATTATAATTTCCAGGAAAAAATACTTATTTTATATCGTGAAAAGAATT
>JAAZYJ010000204.1 GCA_014239715.1 Flavobacteriales bacterium | reverse complement strand
TTTCCAATTGATGCAATTTTTTTACGCGTTCTTTTTTCTCTTTTGGCAGATAACCGTGAAAAGTAAATTGTTGCCCATTCATTCCCGAAGAGATAAGTGCCATCAGAATTGAAGAGGGGCCAGACAGAGGAACGACCTTAATCCCTTTTGCGTGAGCCATGTTAATGATCTCGGCTCCGGGATCTGCAATCCCGGGCAAACCCGCCTCCGAAAGAAGACCCATGTCAAATCCATTCAATGCCGGCTCCAGAAAAGCTGGGTATTCCGAAATGTCGCTGTGTTTGCCAATGGAAAATAGCTCGACGTCATCGAAAGACGAATTGAATCCGATTGCTCGTAGGTGCCTCCTGGCAGTCTTGTCGTTTTCAACAATAAATCGGGTTAGCTTATTGATCCTGTTTTCCACACCGTATGGAATAACCTCTTCTTTTGCACTCTGCCCCAACAGATTTGGGATCAGAAATAGTTTACCGGTAGCTTCCATCCTGAATTTTCTTCGCAATTACCTCGCACGCCTCATCCAATAGCTGATACACAAGTTCGAATCCATCACTCCCCCCATAATACGGGTCAGGAACAGACAAGTATTGTTCCGGATTATTTTCGTTCAAAATCATTTTCAATTTTGCATGATCTAATTCATCTCTGGCCAATGAGGCCATGTTATTATAATTGGAGTCGTCCATAGCATAGATGAGATCAAAGTCATCGAAATCCTGAACTGTAAATTGTCTGGCTCTAAGGTCACTAATATCAATTCCTTTGACCAACGCTGTTTCCTGCTGCCGTATATCGGGAGCATCCCCAATATGGTATGCCGATGTGCCCGCTGAGTCGACTTCAACATCCAGCTTAAGAAGGTTTAGTTTACTTCTTAATATGCCATGTGCCATCGGTGACCGGCAGATGTTTCCCAAACAAACCATTAGAACTTTCATGAAATGAATATAAAAAATAGAAGGGACAACAACGGTTAATATTTGCCGTCAACTCACTAAATATCCCCAAATTGCCTTGTTGAATAGGTTCAAATGCTATTTTTATCAATGTATAGCTTGACAAAACGATTGAAATGGCGCTAGCCTCTGATTTAAATTATTGGGACACGTTTATCAGTTCTTTCGGGGACTATTTCTGGTATACCTGGAAGGAAATTACATTTCAGGCAGAACCCTGGTACGAAAACTATGTAGTGTGGCTCGTTGTATTGTCGCTATTTGTATGGCTAATGGAAATCGTGTTTCCCTGGCGGAGAGGGCAATCAGTTTTCCGCAAAGACTTTTGGTTGGATGCATTTTACATGTGCTTCAACTTTTACATTTTCAAGCTCATTATTTTTATGGCGTTCTCCAACTTTACAGAACACGTGTTTTCTGATGCCGTAGGAGGCGATGTTGGTCGTTTGGCATTGTTGGATATGAGTAGCTTGCCTAATTGGTTGCAGCTCATTATTTTCTTTGTATGCATTGATCTGGTGGGATGGCTTACGCACTTTTGCTTGCATCGATTCAAATTTTTGTGGAGATTTCACAAAGTTCACCACTCAGTAGAACAAATGGGGTTCGCAGCACACTTTCGGTTTCACTGGATGGAGAATGTCGTGTATACGCCAACAAAGTATATCGCTATGATGCTTTTAGGTAATTTCGAACCGGAACAGGTCTTTGCAGTGTATTATTTTTCAATTGCAATTGGCCATTTGAATCACGCCAACATTCGCATCGATTATGGCATTTTAAAGTACGTTTTCAACAATCCCAAGATGCACATTTGGCATCATGCAAAATTTCTCCCTGAAAACAGAAAGTATGGAGTGAATTTTGGAATCAGTCTGAGTTGTTGGGATTACCTTTTCAGAAGGAATTATATCCCGGATAACGGCAGGGATATCAAGCTGGGATTCCAGGGAGATGAAGAGTTCCCGGATGGATTTTGGGGTCAGCTTATAACAGGGTTCAGACAAAAGAAGAGCTGAGTTATTTGTCGCAGGAATTCTTGGAAAAATGAAGTCGTGCAAAATAAGATATTGGATTCATGAATTAAACCGCCCAATGCTTTACCATATCGGTTGGAACTAGTATTTTTAGATATGAGATTGAAAGTAATTTTGGCTGTTATGATCACAGTGCCTTTGCTGCTGACTTGTGAATCGAATATTTCTGACAGTGCGGAACGACCTGCAGAGATGATGAAAATGAGGCGGCCGAATATCATCTTTATGGTAGGAGATGGAATGGGGCTGGCTCAAATGTCAAGTGCTTTTTTGTATAAGAAGGAGACCCCGAACTTTTCAAGATTTCCAATTGTCGGGTTAATTAAAACAACATCGGGTTCACATAAGATCACTGATTCGGCGGCTGGGGCAACGGCCTTTTCTTGTGGCAAAAAGACCTATAATGGTGCAATTGGCGTAGATATGGACACCACCGCGGCCAAGACAATTATGGAAGAATTATCTGAGAAAGGATGGAATACTGGGCTTGTTTCTACGTCATCCGTTACACACGCAACCCCAGCTTCGTTTTATGCGCATGTTCCGAGTAGAATGCATCAGGAGGAAATAGCGAGACAACTTGTATATAGCGATGTCGATTTTATTGCTGGAGGAGGGTTTAACTGGTTTTTGAATCGCACAGACTCCATCAATTATGGAGATTCATTATTGAAAAACGGGTTTGTTCTGGATACCAATTCGATGAAGTCGAAGCAGGTGGAGACCACAGGCAAACCTGTTTATTTAATGGCTCCGGATGGTTTGATCGCAAAACATTTGGGGAGGGATGAGTTTTTGCTGGAAGCAACTAACATGGCGCTGGACTGTCTTGATGAGTCGGATGAGCCATTTTTTCTCCTCATTGAGGGGTCTCAGATCGATTGGGGAGGGCATGCAAACAATGGAGACTATATTATCCAGGAGGTACTTGATTTTGATCAGGCTGTGGGAGCCGCACTCGATTATGCCGCCGCTGACTCAAACACATTGGTAATTGTAACCGCTGATCATGAAACGGGCGGATTTACAATGGCAAGTGAAACCAAGTTGGGGCCTTACAGAACAA
>JAAZYJ010000279.1 GCA_014239715.1 Flavobacteriales bacterium | reverse complement strand
TGACTCGTAGTGAAAAAAAGAGACTAAATCTTCCTCATGGACAGGTTGGTTACAGAAAACAGCCCTTTCATGTAGAAGTGCTTGATGAAAACAAACTGATTTCAGGTGGATTTGTACGGACAAAAGAGTCTGTTGATAGAAAAACCATATTAACTCACTTCAAAGCAACAGGAGAGATCCCTCAGGGATGTGAAATTGAAAGGCCTGAGGATAAACTGTATGTAAAACCATCCATAATCAAAATAGGAGAGTAAAATGGTTCAAATAAACGGAAAAGACTATGTAACGGTGGCTGAAAGGCTGGAGAAATTACATAATGAACATCAGGACGTAATGATTGAAACAGAAATTCTGCGGTTTGATGAAGAGATCGTTCTTGTCAAAGCAGTTCTAACCATTCATGATAAGAAATTCATCGGCCATGCACAGGAAATAATCGGTTCAAGCCAGGTTAACAGTACATCAGCACTTGAAAATGCAGAGACCTCTGCAGTAGGAAGGGCTCTTGCTTTTGCTGGGCTTGCTGTAAATGGAAGTATTGCCTCCGCTGATGAAATTGTCAAAGCAGCAGAAGTATCGGTACGGATTAATCCAGGGGACGAAAATGCTACAGCTAATCAAATAGATAAAATCAAGAGTCTAATTGATGAACCTTTAGTAACAGAACCTGAAAAGGTTAGATTAAAGAAGATCGTTACAGATAAAGAGATTGACAAGAAAACAGCATCAGATCTATTAAGCTATTTTTATGGGAAGTCATCCATAGTAAATGGATCTTGGAATAAGGTTACTCAGGGAGTGCTTTCTGAAAGAAGGTTGTCCACAAACGCTGTTTAACCCCACAAAGAAAGATCAGTTGCTGGTCTTTCTTTTAAATTTAAATTACATTTCCTTTCCAGATCACAAAGGTACAAAACTTATACATTAAGGGGCAGTCAATGATGCTCCATTATCTTTCGAATTAATATTCAAAATAAAAGGTGCAGCTTTCTTTGCCCAAATCTCCGGTTTTTCATACATTCCCGCGTGTTCACTCCAGCAGGACCTCAGCATATCGGTATCAATGACTCCAGGATTCAGTGCTACACTGACCATACCTTCAGGGAGCTCCTGTGCCAGAGATTTGGATAGACCTTCAACAGCCCATTTGCTGCTGCAGTAAGGTGCTACTTCGGGTGAAGTACTTCTACCCCAGCCAGAACTAAAATTGACCACTATACCTTTTCCTGCTTTGATCATCTTCTGCACGAAGGCCTTGACCGTATTGTACACACCTTTTATGTTGATATCTATCACGTCTGAAAATTCCTGCTCCGAAACCTGCCACAGAGCTGCATTTTTGTTTATGACCCCTGCGTTGTTCAATAGAAAATCCGGAGAACCAAACTTTTTTAGTACATCCTCAGCCCAAGAACGGACACGCTTGTGATCAGATATATCCACAACCTGAAAATCTGCATTTTCCGGATAGGAATTGGACATCGATTCAATGGAATTAACACTGCGACCACAGCCAATTACACTATGACCAAGCTGTATATATTGCTCAGCCAGTGCCCTGCCCAATCCCTTTGTAGCTCCCGTAATAACTATCGTGTAAATACCTTTGCTCATAGAGTACCAGGGAAAAGTTGTGGAAGAATCTCCCCTGCCTTTCCAATAAAGTTGTCATGGTAAAGCGCAGATCCTTCTGTATAATCAATATTGATCTCAATACACCTGGCACCATGCATCTTTGCTGATAGCGGCAACCCGGCAGCCGGATATACAACTGCGGACGTTCCTATACTGATAAACAAATCTGAATCACTTATGATATTTGTCGATCTGGTATAAACATGGCTATTTAATTTATCTTCAAACCAGATTATGTCAGGGCGCAGCCACTCACCGCAATCAGGACATTTACGATGTTTGTAGGTTTCTCCAATATCTTCTCTCGAACCATTGCATGTACAACGAACACGCCATAAACTTCCATGAAGTTCAATGACATTTTTATTTCCTGAACGCTGGTGCATGCCATCTATGTTCTGTGTAATAACCGATACGGAAGGATGAACTCTTTCCATTTCGGCAATCACTTTGTGACCCGAATGAGGCTGACAGGAGATAGCCACCCTGCGACGCTTCTCATGAAAATCCAAAACATCTTCAGGGTTTTGTTCAAATGCAGACTGGCATGCATAATCCCTATAATGGTATTGT
>JAAZYJ010000277.1 GCA_014239715.1 Flavobacteriales bacterium | reverse complement strand
TGCTTGCCGCTATAGAGCCCCTGGAAGCTCGCAAAATGAGACGATCAAGATCACATAATCAGGGAACAAACGGAATTCTATCAGGAGAAATAATAGCGAGTGAATAAAATGGTGAAAAACAAATAATATTCGACGTTTTATTGATACTCAAAAATTGCGTAATTTTAAAACGGTTAAAGATTTTAACTTAAGTGAACACCCTTGAGAGCGTCAATGCTCCAAACCACTTTTACGAATATCTTCTGTAATGACTATGTGCTATAAAGCTTGCTTAATGGCTTGTATATTGGTCGGAGCGGTCAGTGTGAAAGACGCTCTTTGTCAGTGTGCGGGCGCATTATGGAGTGAAAACTTTTCTTACGCGGACGGCACTGTTGTAGGGGCCAACAACAATACTGCGAATCCCTCATCAGACTGGACTTCCGGTGGGTGCACCACTTGCGATGGCGCTTCAGACACATGGGATGTCAGATCAAATCAGTTTCAGGCGCATGATGTCAATGATCATGACTCGTGGCTGTTGACCGAGACGATCGCAATAGCGGGCTTTACTACTGTTGATTTTTGCATTACAATTTCTGAAACCGGAGACCATGAGGGACTCTATATGAATGCCGACGATTGTGGAGATATATCAAATCAGGATTATGTTGATGTTGAATACCGGATCGATGGGGGAGGGTGGATTCTTGTACAAAACTATCTTGGCTGGTGCGGACTGTATGGTTCCTGTGCAAACCACACATTTTATGGCGATGATGGACTAAGTCAGGGTGACTGCCGAAACAACGACACCGATTGGGGATCATCAACGGTTACCGTAACCGGACTGGCAGGCACGACTTTAGAACTCCGAATAACCGCCAGAAACTCTTCAGCATCGGAATACATAAACATTGACAACATTAATGTGAATGGGAACGTTCCACTGCCAATTGAGCTGAGTACTTTTAACGCAGAACAGAATGGTGACGAGGTTCGTTTGACCTGGGAAACCTATTCTGAAACGAACAATGATTATTTCTTGGTCGAGCGCAGCGTTGACGGAGTGGAATTCAGCGAAATTGGTTGGGTAGACGGTGCAGGAACATCGGTTAGTTTTAACAGCTATCAGGTTACGGATTTCGACCCGATAAAAGGCCTTTCTTTTTACCGACTGAAACAAGTGGATTTCGATGGGGCACACGGATATTCGAACATTAGATCGGTCAGGTTTGGCGACCCAACGGGAATTCAGATCGAAAGAATATGGTACTCCGAAGGGCGACTGGAAATGTACCTGGCTGAAAAGTCGAATTCAAATTATTGGTTCACATTAACCGGGGTCAATGGACAGAAAGTGATGGAAGCAACAGGTGCCGGCCAATCTTTGTCAGTCAAAAGCCACCATCTACCCTCAGGACTTTATATTGCCTCTGTTTTCAATAATTCTGATCAACACTCCATTAAATTTGTGGTCCCTTGAAAAAGCTAATTATCAGCTCACTAACCCATATTAGACTTGAAATCAGACCGGAGCTCTCTGTGAAATCAGAAGTTTATTCAGAATAAGAGTTGCCACACTAGGATGAATCAATTATTTTAGCTTTATGAGGATATGGTGTTTTTCTTTTGTCGTTGCTCTTGTTGCTTCTTGCTCAAATGAAAAAGGGATTAATTATGAAGACTTGAACATTTCGTTTTTTCATGAAGTCCCCAGGTATGAATTGAAT
>JAAZYJ010000317.1 GCA_014239715.1 Flavobacteriales bacterium | reverse complement strand
AACGACCTATATGCATAATGGTGCAGTAGGTGGTTTTCGGTCTTGTATGGTTTTTGACCCAGAAAACAAATATGGCGTCGTTGTTTTATCCAATATTGGTGGAAATAATCCAAAAGCCCGAGAAATTGACCGGTTGTGTTACGAGCTACTTGACATGCTTTACAAATCTGAAAATGACAATTGAATTCAGTAATTCAACTGTAATGCCATCCATACGAAACGAACTTTTCAACATTTTTAAATACAAGGCAATTCCTTCCTATTTTCGTGATACATGAAAGTCTGTATCGCAGAAAAACCCAGTGTAGCCAAAGGAATTGCAGAAGTCCTCGGAGCCACCTCCCGAAAGGACGGCTATTTTGAGGGAAACGGTTATTGCGTTACCTGGACATTTGGTCATCTGTGCACGCTAAAAGAACCGAATGACTATACCGAGAAATGGAAATGGTGGAGCTTGAATGCCTTACCAATGCTTCCCTCAAGCTTCGGAATCAAACTGAAAAAGGACCGAGGCATTGAAAAGCAATACCGTACCATCGAAAAACTATTCAACGATTGTGAAGAAGTGATCAATTGTGGGGATGCGGGTCAGGAAGGGGAGCTGATCCAACGATGGGTATTGACCAAGGCCGGCTGCAAGAAGCCGTTGAAACGGTTGTGGATCTCATCTCTGACAGAAGAAGCGATCAAGGAGGGATTTGAGAATCTTCAGGACGGCAAGAACTTTGACAACCTCTATTCGGCAGGAATTTCAAGAGCGATCGGAGACTGGATCCTCGGAATGAACTGTACCCGGCTTTATACACTGAAATATGGAAAAGACAAACAAGTTTTGTCTATAGGCAGGGTTCAAACGCCAACACTTGCTATGATCGTTGAGCGGCAAAAGGCCATTGACAATTTTAAGTCTGAAACTTACTGGGAGTTGAAGACGGTTTACCGCGAAGTGTTGTTCTCTTCCGAAAAAGGAAAAATTACAGACAAAGAAAAAGGAGCCGAGCTTGTAGAGGGAATAAAAAATCAAGATTTCGAGGTGAAAAGCTATACGCAAAAAGAAGGCAAAGAAGCTCCTCCCCGATTGTTTGATCTGACAGCACTCCAGATCGAATGCAACAAGAAATTTGCTTTTTCGGCTGAATACACATTGAACTATGTACAAAAGCTATACGAAAAAAAACTGGTCACCTATCCCAGAGTAGACACCACCTATTTGCCCAATGACATTTACCCCAAAGTGCCCGGTATTCTGAAGCGCCTTCAGCCGTATGCAAATCTTACCGCCAAAATTCTTTCCGAGCCAATACAAAGGTCCAAGAAAGTATTCAACGATAAAAAGGTAACCGATCATCACGCCATTATTCCGACAGGAGAAGACCCAAGGGGAATAAGCACAGAGGAAAAACGAGTATACGACGCGATCACTCGAAGATTCATCTCGGTATTCTATCCCGACTGCATAGTATCCAACACAACGGTTATTGGAGAATCAGGAGGTATTTCTTTTAAAGCCACCGGAAAACAGATCGTTGATCCCGGCTGGCGTGTCGTATACGCGAATGAAAAGGAAAAAGGTCCTGACGAAGAAAACGTAATGCCCCTTTTCAATGAAGGAGAAAAAGGCCCCCATGAACCTGAGCTTCAAGAAAAGCAAACACAGCCACCGAAATATTTCACAGAAGCTACTCTGCTAAGGGGAATGGAGACCGCAGGAAAACAGGTTGACGATGAGGAGCTCCGAGAGCTGATGAAAGAAAACGGCATCGGGCGACCGTCCACAAGAGCCAATATTATCGAAACTCTATTCAGAAGAAAATACATACGAAAAGAAAAAAAACGACTTGTAGCCACCAATACAGGGATGCAGCTGATCGACACTATCAAGAGTGATCTTTTAAAATCGCCGGAGCTGACCGGCCAATGGGAAAAAAAACTGCGGGATATCGAAAAAGGACACTATCAGGCTACTCAATTCAAAGAAGAAATGTTCCAAATGGTTGCAGCGCTGTGCCATGAAGTGAAATACGATAGTAACGTAATTAAAATAGAGGGGGAGCAGGAAAAGTCACCTCCTAAAAAAAAGAACAAAAAAACAGACCTGCGCGATTTGACCTGTCCTAAATGCGCTAAAGGCACAATCCTAACGGGCAAAACAGCCTGGGGCTGCAGTAGCTGGAAAGATGGCTGCGACTTCAAGGTTCCGTTCCACATGCTAGGTAAAAAACTATCGGATAAGCAAGTTGAGAAGTTAATTGTGAAGGGGAAAACAACCAAGCTAAAAGGATTTGTTGTACCCGGAAGGGAAGCACCAAGCGAAGGAAAATTGGTTTTAACAGCTGATGGCAACATTGAATTTATGGAGAGCTGAGTGTATTTGCCGTCAATGATCCAATGGCAACAAAAAGACAAAAGCAAAAATCAATCTGTTTTTTTTATTGTTAGAGGGAAATCAATGTTTACCTTTGATTAAAACTAAATGATATGGCCGACAAGCATTTTGACGAAACGACAGCCGGTATTGGGTACATCTATGTGATCCTTGCATTACTCGCCATAGGTTGTATTTTCTTTTTAGGATAATCCGGAGAAGCGGTAAATTATGCCGTTCAATAAATTTTTTTCCTGGATCATTAAAAAAAGGGTTCATCAAATCGAGCTCTTCAAGTCGTATCCTCACGACGTTCAACGCGATGTCTTTGAAGATCTGATACAACAAGCATACAAGACCGAATTTGGCAGTAAACATCAATTCGATCGCATATCAAATTACACGGATTACAAAAATAAAGTGCCTCTTCAATCCTATGAAGATCTCAAACCATTTGTCGATCGATTGAAGCAAGGAGAACAAAACTTACTTTGGCCAAATGAGATCAAGTGGTTTGCAAAATCATCGGGCACCTCAAACGCAAAAAGTAAGCTCATACCGGTCAGTAAAGAGTCACTTGAAACCTGCCATTATAAAGGAGGAAAAGATCTGTTGGGACTCTACTATCACAACAATCCAAAAACAAAACTATTTACGGGTAAACACCTGATCATTGGTGGAAGTGCACAGATCAATCACATTACCAAAGACACCTATTTTGGTGATCTGAGTGCCATTATAATCAAGAACCTGCCCTGGTGGTGCGAAATCCGGAGAACACCAAGCAAAGAAACTGCTTTGCTCGATCAATGGGAAGAAAAAATTGAACGGCTGGCCCATGAAACGATCAAAAAAGATGTGCATATTTTGGCCGGGGTACCTTCGTGGACCATGGTCTTGTTAAAAAGGATCCTCGAAGTTAATGGAACCGACAACATCCTGGACATATGGCCTAATCTGGAATTGTTCATGCATGGTGGTGTGAACTTCGATCCATACCGATCTCAATTCAAACATCTGATCAAAAGTGATTCGATGAACTACGTGGAAACTTATAATGCCTCCGAAGGCTTTTTTGGCATCCAGGACCAGCCACATGCTAACGATATGCTTCTAATGCTCGACTATGGAATCTTCTACGAATTCATTGCAATGGAAGATTTTGGAAAAGAAGATCCTGTAGCCTGCACCTTAAAAGAAGTGGAATTAGGAGTAAACTATGCTATGGTGATCTCTACGAATGGTGGATTGTGGCGTTATGTCATTGGTGACACGGTTCAGTTTACAAGCCGATCCCCCTACAGAATAAGAGTTACAGGAAGAACCAATCAGTTCATCAATGCTTTCGGAGAAGAGCTGATAGAAGACAATGTGAACAAGGCATTCGCTGCAGCGTGTACCGCTTGCGATTCAGCGCTCAATGAATATACAGGCGCACCCATCTACATGACAGGTCGAAATACAGGGGGCCATGAATGGCTTGTTGAATTTGATAAAGAACCAAAAAATTTAGCTTATTTTATCCGATGTTTTGATCAGTCATTGATGTCCCTCAATTCCGATTATGAAGCAAAAAGGACAAATGACCTGACAATTAGCACACCGGTCGTACGAATTCTACCTAATGGTACGTTTTATGATTGGTTAAGAAGCAAAGGGAAGCTCGGAGGACAGCACAAGGTTCCGAGACTCTCAAATAATAGAGATTTGATTGATGAGCTTAATTCGGTTATACCAGTTATTTAGTCTTGTTTTATGCCTAACGGCAAATGCCGTATTTGCACAGGAGCTGACATTTTTAGACTCTATCCCAATAGATGGATCAAAGATCGTCGTGGATAAAATGGGCTACATGTATGCTGTGGAAAGTGATCGGATCATCAAATACAGTCCACAGGGCGATTCCATGTTCTACTACTGCAACAAGCTCCTTGGCGAAATTGATCAGCTTGAAGTGTCGTTAGCACTTCGACCTCTGATCTTTTACAAGAATTCTAATCAGATCATCATTACTGACAACACCTTAAGTGCTCAAATCAACCAAACTATCCCTCTTGAACAGCTGGACTGGCAGCAGGTTACACGGATCGCCACAAGTTTCAACGATAATAAGATCTGGCTGTTTGACCAATCGAATTTTGAGCTATTGCTGGTCAGCAGACAGCTGAATATCGAACAACGCAGTGGCAACCTTCTTCAGATCATCAATCTTGATTCGATCGAGGTAAAGCAGATCAAAGAGTACCGGAGTAAGGTGTTTCTTAACAATCCCAAGAGCGGGATTCATATTTTTGATGTTTTCGGAACCTACTACAACACGATACACATTAAAGGTGTAGATGACTTTGAGCTGTACAATAATTTTATTGTTTCTTTCAAGAATGATTCTATCCGTTTCTACAACATGATCTCATTTATAGAGAATACAATCCCAACCCCCTTATCCGATTTCGATTCAATTACGCTAAAAAACGCGCTGCTTTACATTTTGAGGTCAGGTATGGTTTACAGGTATAAAATCACGGAAAGCCAATAGAATATTTGTTGAAATCTTTTGCCGCTATAAATACAGAAATCGGCTTTTATATCTAGTCAAAATGTGTATTTTAGACGTTCGCAAAAAACTCTCTAAATGCACATTGCAATAGCAGGAAATATTGGTTCAGGAAAAACAACACTTACCACTCTATTGAGCAAGCATTATGGGTGGGATACTCATTTCGAAGACGTAGAACAAAATCCTTACCTCAATGATTTTTACAACGACATGCAGCGCTGGTCGTTCAATTTGCAGATCTACTATCTGAACAGTAGGTTTACGCAGATCCAGGATATCAAAGAAAATCAGAATACGGTGATCCAGGACCGAACGATCTACGAAGACGCCTATATATTTGCACCCAACCTTCATTCGATGGGTTTGATGACCACCCGGGACTTTGAGAATTATTTCTCCTTGTTCAATTTGATGGAAACTTTTATCTCTGCACCGGACCTGCTGATCTATCTGAGAGCAAGTATTCCAACATTGGTCGACCATATCTCAGATAGAGGTCGGGAGTACGAAGAAAGCATACGCATTGATTACCTTAAACGACTCAACGAGCGTTACGAAGCTTGGATCTCAACCTATGATAAGGGGCAGCTCCTGATCATTGACGTTGACGAGAACAACTTTAAAGAAGATGCAGAAGATCTTGGAAAGATCGTTCAAGGCATCGACGCTGAAATTAACGGCTTATTCTGATCGGATCATTTCCAGGTAGAAGCTGACGTCACTGGCTTCGTCAACCGTAATACCTACATCCATTCCAAAATCGGCAGGATTGAAAGTAAACCCTCCCTCAAGAACGTGATATTCCAACCCGCTTGGATAACTTGAATTGCCCAGGTACTTAAACGGAATGCTGATTTTACGGTCAGTACCTAAAAAGAACATTTCACCAACTGCTGAATAGTTAGAATCCGTTTGAAAGACCTCAGCTGAACTGAATGTGATTTGCGGAAAGCCTGCCGTATTAAAAAACTCCTCGTTCTGGAGGTGACTATCCCGTATGTCATTGTCTGTGAAGATCGACTTCGATTCGATGGTTACTAATATTTCTGTCTTGTCGGTAACACTATCCCGAATAAGCTTCACGAAAAAATCATTGAACCTACCACTTGTTCCTGAACTGCCACCATTGGTGAAAAACACCTCGCTTGAATCCAAAACTGATTGGAATGAACCCATCATCGATGTAAGTGAAAGGAGCTTTGTTCCGGAATCAGTAGCAACCGTGTCTGCTTGCAGATGAGACGTGTTATGCTCTTCCATGGTGAGATCTTCATTGGGGAATAATATCCGATAACCCACTATCAAAAGGGTGGAAAGCACCCCCCCTATCAATGCTATGATCAACAATCTCTTTTTCATTGCTATCATCATAACGTACATTGAAAAAAAATGTTCGAAAATATATGGCAAAAAAAATGCCATCAAAAAGATGGCATTTCAATTAGTTGCAACCAGATGTCTAGTAGGCTACCCCTGCGTCATCAAGGGCCTCTTTCATTTCATCCGTCAACGAATCCGGCTTTGAAGGAGTCCAGACAACTTCACCGTCAGTAGACTCGACCGTTACTTCTGTAGAATCTGTTTTAAATTTCAATATCATCTTCTCCACGTTCTTTTTGTTTTTGTCTGCACAACAGGCTTTTGTACAGCCCGGAGCACAAGACTTTTCTTTACTTGCGCAACATGCTTTTTCACAACCGGGAGCACAAACATGCATTGCTGTTCCATGCTCTCCGCCAGCATTATTCAAGTGTCCTCCACCCAAAATTGGGGCTATTACTAAACCAATTAAACAAGTTAACTTAATAAGAATGTTCATTGAAGGACCAGAAGTATCTTTAAAAGGATCTCCAACTGTATCACCGGTAACTGCAGCTTTGTGCGCGTCAGATCCTTTGTAGGTCATTTCCCCATCGATCTCAACGCCTGCTTCAAATGATTTCTTTGCATTGTCCCACGCACCACCGGCATTGTTTTGGAAGATTGCCCATAAAACACCTGATACAGTTACTCCTGCCATATAACCACCTAACATTTCAGCTACAATTAAATTATCCATTCCAAGTGCTAAAGGAAGGAATGCTATAACAATTGGAAAACCAATAGTTAAAATACCTGGTAACATCATTTGCTTCAACGAAGCCTTTGTCGAAATATCAACACATTTATCATACTCAGGCTTTCCCGTTCCTTCCATAATTCCAGGAATTGATTTGAACTGTCGTCTTACTTCCTTTACCATTTCCATTGCCGCTCTACCTACTGCATTCATTGCCAATGCAGAGAATACCACGGGAACCATTCCTCCAACAAATAGCATCGACAAAACCGGTGCTTTAAAAATGTTAATCCCGTCTATTCCGGTAAACGTTACATACGCTGCAAACAAAGCTAATGATGTTAACGCGGCAGAAGCAATCGCAAATCCTTTTCCAGTTGCTGCTGTGGTATTACCTACGGAATCCAGAATATCGGTTCTTTCTCTCACTTCCGGGTCGAGTTCAGACATCTCAGCAATACCACCTGCGTTATCCGCAATTGGTCCGAAAGCATCAATAGCCAATTGCATAGCGGTTGTTGCCATCATTGCCGAAGCCGCTAAAGCAACGCCATAAAATCCTGCTAATGCATAAGAACCCCATATAGCTCCTGCAAACAGCAAAATAGTGGGGAATGTTGAGATCATTCCTGTTGCTAAACCTGCAATAATATTGGTGCCAGCTCCTGTACTAGACTGCTGAACAATCTTCAATATTGGTTTCTTGCCCAATCCGGTATAGTATTCCGTAACCGAAGAAATGACCGCACCGACCACTAAACCAATGATAGCTGCACCAAACACTCTAAGTGATGATATATCTCTTAGCCCGTCCCCAGCGTCACCGAAGAATTTCATTTTCATTGTTTCTGGAAGCATCCACATAACTAATCCGTAACATGAAATAGCAACTAACGCAATAGAAACCCAGTTGCCAATATTTAGAGATCCCATCACTTGCTTTTCTTTAGCATCATTGCTTTTAATTCGAACGATCATTGTACCAATCATCGAAATAACGATACCAGCACCGGCAATTGCCATTGGAAGTAAAATTGGTCCAATTCCACCAAATCCCTCGCTTACAATATCTCCTCCCATGTCTCTTATAACATAGTTACCTAATACCATTGCGGCTAACACTGTTGCCACATAAGAACCAAATAGATCGGCTCCCATTCCAGCAACATCTCCTACGTTATCACCAACATTATCTGCAATTGTTGCGGGGTTTCTTGGGTCATCTTCAGGAATTCCTGCTTCTACTTTACCTACAAGGTCAGCACCTACATCGGCTGCTTTAGTATAAATACCTCCACCAACTCTAGCGAATAATGCGATTGATTCAGCACCTAAAGAGAACCCGGCTAGCGTCTCTAATACGATTGTCATGTTAGCTGTTGTATCCCATGTTCCACCCATAAAATATTGATAAAATACAATGAAGAAAGCTGTCAACCCAAGTACAGCTAAACCAGCAACACCTAATCCCATTACGGCTCCGCCGCCAAACGAAACTTTTAAAGCTTTTGGCAAACTTGTTTTAGCCGCTTGAGTTGTTCTTACGTTTGTTTTAGTGGCTATTTTCATCCCAATATTTCCTGCGAACGCAGAAAACAATGCGCCAAATATGAAGGCTATCGCGATCATCCAGTGTGTAGTCTCAACAAAGTAAGATACTACGGCCAACAAAGCACTTACCACAATTACGAAAATAAGTAGCAGTCTATATTCTGCCTTTAAAAAAGCAAGAGCTCCTTGATAGATATGGTCAGAAATTTCTTTCATTTTTCCATCTCCAGCATCTTGCTTCATTACCCAAGACTTCTTTATCAACATATATAGCAGTCCAATTAACGCTGCTCCTATTGGCATATAAATAATAAATGATTCCATCTAATTGTACTTAAAATTTAGGACGCCAAAAGTAGATGTTTCACTTTGATAAAACAAATAATATACTCGCAAGGAAAAAGAAGTTACAATTGCGTAAGAGGCTTGAAGCTAAAACGAACCTCAAAAAATTAAAGCTCTGACCGGGACAGGCCTTGTATATTACTGATAAAGAACTGATTTACAAGCTTCAACAACTCTACCGATATTTGGCAAGCTCGCTTCAATCAATGGTTTTGCAAAGGCCAAAGGTGTATCAGCCTGAGATACTCTTTTAACCGGAGCATCCAGATAGTCAAAGGCATACTTCTGCACATTGTATGTAATCTCAGAAGCAACACCACAGAATGGCCAGGTTTCTTCAACTACCACAATTCGTCCGGTTTTTTTAACCGATTCAACGATTGTATTGTGGTCGAGTGGACGAATTGTCCTAAGATCAATAACCTCCACAGAAACTCCTTCCTTTTCCAGTACCTCAGCTGCTCCAAATGCCTCTTTCATCATTTTATTAAAAGAAACGATCGTAACATCAGTTCCTTTTCTCTTCACGTCAGCCAAACCAATGGGGAGTAAGTACTCTCCTTCGGGTACTTCTCCTTTATCTCCGTACATCCTTTCTGACTCTAAAAATACGGTAGGGTCATCATCCCGAATTGCGGCTTTCAAAAGACCTTTTGCATCATAGGGGTTTGAAGGCGATATTACTTTTAAGCCAGGAATGTTAGCATAAAATGCCTCAAAACTCTGAGAATGGGTAGCTCCAAGCTGACCTGCTGACCCATTACCCCCACGAAAAACGATAGGGACATTGTACTGCCCTCCACTCATCTGAAGCATTTTTGCAGCACTATTGATGATCTGATCTGCAGCTAAAATGGCAAAATTCCAGGTCATGAACTCAATAATAGGCCTCAACCCGTTCATGGCCGCTCCTACCCCGATGCCTGCAAAACCTAATTCAGCAATAGGGGTATCGATCACCCGCTCGGGACCAAATTCCGCAAGCATCCCCTGTGATACCTTGTACGCCCCATTGTATTCGGCTACTTCCTCTCCCATAAGGAAAACATTTTCATCCCTCCTCATTTCCTCATTCATTGCCTCATTCAGGGCCTGTCTGAACTGAATTTCTCTCATCTTTCAAATTTCACTTGGATCGAAACATCACGATCTTGGTTTTGAAAAACAAAAATAGTAAAACTACTTCCAAATCTCAGGATTTCTTACCCGTATGGTCAATTTTTGACAATTTGTTATGCATGCATAACATTTTAAAGTTGAAAAACTGACTGTCAATTGCTTTTTTTTCTAGTTTTGTTCTCATGAAAACGCAGGCTTGATCTTTAGTTCAGCTGGTTGTTATTTTATTAATAAAAGATTTGTATGAAATTACTAGTTTGTATCAGTAAGGCCCCGGATACCACCGCAAAAATAGCCTTTACTGATGGAGATACTAAATTCGATGAAAATGGTGTCCAGTTCATCGTCAATCCATATGACGAATGGTATGCTTTGGTTCGTGCTCTTGAGCTCACCGAAGCTAATGGAGGAACGGTTACTACCATAACAGTAGGTACCACAGCAGATGACCCGACAATCAGAAAAGCGCTGGCGATCGGTGCCACTGATGCTGTTAGAATAGATGCTGAACCAAAAGATTCGTATTATGTTGCGAAACAGATCGCTGAATACGCAAAGGAAAACGGTTATGACATTGTTTTAACCGGTAAAGAAACTATCAATTATAATGGTGCTCAAGTGGGCGCTATGATTGCAGAATTTCTGGATCAGCCGTTCATATCACTCACAACCAAGCTTGACGTTTCAGGAAGTGTTGCGACTCTTGAAAGAGATGTCTCGGGCGGGATCGAAGTAGTTGAAGTAAACACGCCTTTCGTCATTTCAGCAGCAAAAGGAATGGCAGAGCAACGAATTCCCAACATGAGAGGAATCATGGCCGCCAGAACAAAACCTCTCACGGTTGTTCCACCGGTTGAATGCGCAGAATTGACATCAGTTGTAGCCTACTCCAAACCTGATGCTAAAGCTGCATGTAAGTATATAGATCCTGAAAATATGGATGAATTAGTTAGTTTGTTACACACCGAAGCAAAAGTTATATAGATCATGTCAGTATTAGTATTTGTAGAAGCAAAAAACGGGAAATTGGTCAAAGCAGGTCTTGAAGCCGTTTCCTATGGAAAAAGAATTGGCGAAACTACCGCTGTT
>JAAZYJ010000193.1 GCA_014239715.1 Flavobacteriales bacterium | reverse complement strand
TTCAGAAACAATTTCATCTTCGGCCTCCTTAATTGTCATACGCTGAGCATTGATTTAGCTTTCATTAATCCTTCTTTGAGCGCGGCAATATCTTCCATGTTATTATAAAAAGAAAAAGAGGCTCTGACTGTTCCCGGTATTTGGAAAAAATCCATCACCGGTTGGGTACAATGGTGTCCGGTCCTAACCGCGATCCCGAGTTGATCTAAAATTGTTCCAACATCAAATGGATGAAGGTCTTCCAGGTTAAATGAAATAACTGAGGCTTTCTGATCGGCTTCACCAAAGATTTTAACTCCCGGAATCGATTTAAGCATGTCGGTCGCGACGTTTTTAAGATTTGTTTCCTGATCAATAATAAAATCGAAGCCGATACTTTTCACATATTCTAGCGCATTGGCTAGTCCGATTCCTCCAGCAATATTCGGAGTCCCGGCTTCAAACTTATGCGGTAAGTCGTTGTATATGGTTTTTTCAAATGTCACGGATTTGATCATGTCACCACCACCTTGATAGGGAGACATCTCCTTGAGAATAGCTTCCTTACCATAAAGAACACCAATGCCAGTAGGACCAAATAGCTTATGGCCGGAAAAAGCGAAGAAATCAGCATTTAGCTCTACCACATTAATAGGGGCGTGAGCTACACTTTGAGCTCCATCAATAAGGACAAGTGCCCCGTAGTTGTGCGCCTGTTCAATGATGCTCTTAATCGGATTTATTGTTCCTAGAGAATTGGATATGTGATTTAGAGCAACAATTTTTGTTCTGGGAGATAGCAAGCTGTCTAATTTGCTTAATTCGAGCTCCCCTTTTTCGTTTATTGGTATTATTTTAAGATGAGCGCCTTTTTCACCACATACCATCTGCCACGGAACAATATTGCTGTGGTGCTCCATTGCAGAAATTAGCACTTCGTCACCCGCGCTTATGTTTTGACGCCCCCAGGCTGAAGCTACCAGATTAACACTTCCAGTAGTTCCTGAGGTAAATATGATCTCATGAGAATGTTCCGCGCCAATAAATTGTTGAACGACCTGTCTTGCATTTTCAAATTCGCTTGTCGCCTTTTGACTAAGCGAATGGACTCCACGATGAATGTTGCTGTTGTATTCTGAATAGTATTGTGCAATAGCATCAACGACCACCTTAGGTTTTTGTGTGGTGGCTGCATTGTCTAAATAAACCAGCTAATTGCCATTAATATTTTGGTAAAGCAAGGGGAAATCTGTTCGTATTTTATCAACGTTCATCACTACGGTTTCCAAGCAGATCTGGTTTTAATAAGATCATCAATATAAGTTCTAATGGCTACGGTAGTTATATTTTTTAGAACATCTTCTGCAAAAGCACTGATCATGAGTTTTTTAGCATTATCCTCCCCAATTCCTCGGGTTCTGAGATAAAAAATCGCTTCGTCATCAAATTGGCCCGTGGTTGAACCGTGACTGCACTTTACATCATCAGCATATATTTCTAGCTCCGGCTTTGCATTCATGCTAGCCGACGCAGAAAGTATCACGTTATTGTTTTGTTGGAACGCCTCTATTTTCTGCGCATCCTCCCGCACAAAAACCTTTCCATTGAAGACTCCGGTAGCAGAGCCATCCAATATGCCCTTGTACAGCTCAGAAGATGTACAGTGCGGTTTTTTGTGATCTACTGTTGTATGATTGTCAACATGTTGATCCGCTTGCAAATAATACAGCCCGTTAAGATTGGTTTCGCAGTTATTCCCATCAACAGAAATGTGCAGCCCATTTCTGATCATTCCGCCATTCAGAGTAATGGTATTGATCGTAAAAACTGAATTTTGTTCTTGATAGACATATTCCGAATTGATCTGCCAATGCTCTTCGGATTCACATTGGATTTTATCAATGTGCAGCTTGGCATTTTCTTTGACAATTATTTCGGAGACAATATTGCTAAAGGCATATCCTTTTTCCGTAGAATAATACCCCTCAACAACTTGCAATTCGGCCCCGGACTCCAGTACGATCAGCTTTCTTACCTGAGCAAAAGTATTTTGCCCGTCTACCAGGTGAATAATTTCTATTGGTTTTTCTAAAATAGTGCCCGCTCCAATATGGATGTAAATGCCGCCATGTTCGTACGCCAGATTGATCGTTGTAAATATCTCTTCAGCATCTGCCTGACTATTCAGTAACAGATCAGCCCCATTTAGAGCTCTGATCGTAACCGACTTGTGTTCTGACAGGTCTGAGCTGATAACGGCTCCGTTTGAAATGACAACCTTGTAAGATTCAAGATCTGGGATCTCAAATTTCATAGCATCAGGGCGCGTATCACTCTTGTAAAGGCTGGAATTGATAAGCTTATTAACCTTGGTGTACTTCCATGCCTCAGTCCTTCTTGTTGGGAAAGTCAGTTTCTCTAACTTTTTCATGGCGGTGGTCGAATGATCCGAGCTCCCGGCATTTAAGCTGGAAAGAAACTTGTCCTTTTTTGTTGCTGTCGTTTCCACGTCTATACTTTTGTTTCTTCTTTGATCCAATCGTATCCTTTTTCTTCCAGCTCCAATGCCAGCTCTTTTGTTCCGGACCTCACAATCCTTCCATTGTATAGCACATGAACAAAATCCGGAACAATGTAGTCCAGCAGCCGTTGGTAGTGCGTGACGATAATAGTTGCGTTATCGGCTGATTTCAATGAGTTTACACCATTGGAAACTATTTTTAAGGCGTCTATATCTAAACCGGAGTCCGTTTCGTCCAGGACAGCGAGTTTAGGTTCCAACATAGCCATTTGAAAAATCTCATTCCGTTTTTTTTCTCCACCGGAAAACCCTTCGTTTACAGATCTGTTTTTTAGTTTGTCATCGAGATCAACCAGGGCGGATTTTTCTTTAACAAGTTTAAGGAAGTCTTTTCCTGTAAGTGGCTCCATTCCTTGATGAGAACGTTGTTCATTAAGTGCCGCACGGAGAAAATTGATGTTACTTACGCCGGGAATTTCAACGGGGTATTGAAACGCCAGAAAAACCCCTTCACGGGCCCTTTCCTCGGGTTTAAGAGCAATCAGATCCTCTCCATTGAATTCGATGCGGCCTTCAGTAACTTCATAATCTTCTCGCCCTGCAAGGACCATGGCCAAAGTTGATTTGCCTGATCCATTCGGCCCCATTATTGCGTGGACCT
>JAAZYJ010000231.1 GCA_014239715.1 Flavobacteriales bacterium | reverse complement strand
CTGGCGACCAAACGATTAATCTCGATTATCAAAACACGCTTCCAGCAGAAATCGCGGCAGCTTCAGACGAGAAAGGATGGAACCTAATCGGAAACCCATATCCGTGTTCTGTGAACTGGGACGACATTGGTGCTAGCCGAAAAATCAATATTGACGATGCCTACTGGGTCTGGAGTGGAACAGCAGGAAACTATGGAATTTACGCTGGTGGAGGCGGACCTGGATCAGGAACCAACGGAGTTGACATTAACGTTCCTTCTTCTCAGGCATTTTGGATACACGCCAATAACAATGGCCCTCAAATTGTATTCAACGAGTCAGATAAATCAGACGAAGACCCTGGTTTCGTAATGAAGGCTACACAGGCCATTTCTTTCATGAAAATAAAGCTCTCCGGAGATCAGAATACCTTTTCAGACGAAGCCATTCTTCGTATTGAAAACCAATCTACCAGTGGCTTTGACCCGGGATTAGACTTCGCGAAATTAAATTCAATTCTGGCAGGTGCCCCCAATCTGTCTATGATCAGCGGAAGCACTAATGTATCAGTAAACTCCATTCATGTAGGACAAGAAGTTGCTATTCCATTAAACGCCTTTGTCGGTGTTTCTGGCGATTACGAATTGGATTTCTCCAACGTTTCCTCCATCGCAGAAAACGGATGCATGTCTTTGCACGACAAATTTACGGGGGCAAATTATGAAGTTGTATCCGATACGAGCTTCATATTCGCAATGATGGACACTACCATGAACCACCGTTTTCTATTGCATTACACGCCTAAACCATCATTTTCTACTTCTGTACCGAGTTGTTACGGTGATTCAACATTCTTATTTGCTGATTTTCTGACAGACAGCTCGTGGATGTTCAGCGTAACTGAAACGGCATCAGGTTTTAATCAGTATTGGTCTACCAGTGGCGGCGACTCTTTATTTTTGGAAGCGGGCGCTTATACTGTGGACTTTGTATCCGGAAGTTGCATTTCCGATCAACAAGCCTTCACGACCTTCACCCCAGACAGCCTATATTTAATAGCTACTGTAGTAAACGAAACAATTGGTGGCGACGGCGCTATTACAGTTGATGCTATTGGGGGAATAAGCAGCTACAGCTACCTCTGGAATACGGGCAGCACCAACAATACCATTTCTGGCTTAGTAGCAGGGATATATACCCTTGTCGTTAGTGATAGCATGGGTTGCACAGCAACTGGCACTTATTCGATAGAAAACAATGTAGATATATTTGATGAAGCAACTAACCTCTTTCGAGCCTTTCCTAATCCGGTCAATGAAAAAGTAGTTCTTGAATCTTCCAATATTGGGTTTCTTTCATTGAAAATAACGGACATATATAGCAACTTAATTTATGTTGAGACCTTCCCAGAAAATAAGGTTACAATACCTTTAGATAATTGGCCAAGCGGAATATACTTGATTTCGGCTAAAATGAAAGATGGTTCTTCAGGAACGATCAAATTGGTTAAACTATGAGCCCATCTGAGCCAGAAGAGGAATAATTTTCAGGATGCTCGGGTTCTGATGGTGACCACATCAAAAACAGCGAAGGCAAACTGATCAGCACTCAGACAATATTGTCCCCGGCCTCGGCTGGGAATTACTTTTTCTGCTCAAATGGTATAGCTGATTGACTCTTGATCTCGGCTTTGAGGGCTGACCGGGCATCGTCATAGGTGTTGATCTCCACAAAATTACCTTCGCCGCTTTTTGCAACATCCCGCATGCTTCTTTCATAAATGGCGGTATTTTTGATTCCGACCACACTCATCTTGATCCGTTTTCTCGCGTACTTTCTGGCGAGTCTCCTGGCGCTTCCCTTTCCTCGGTTAAAGCCACCATCCGTAACCATAATTACTTGATTGTTTCCGGCTGAAATAAAAGCATCTGTTGCCTTGGAATAGGCCAGCTTCATTCCGGCAACTCCTGCGGTATACCCTTTTGCCTCCAGCCGCTCAATGTGATCCATGATCTGAACCTTATCAGCTGCTGAAGTTGTTTCCATAAGCACCTCCGCTTCTGAAGCATAAGTGACGATAGTAACGTTGTCAACCTGTCTTAACATTTCTGTAAGCTCAACCATAGAAGCTTTCAACAGATCAAGCTTGCCGGTATATTTCATAGATGCAGAAATATCTATGCAGAAAACGATGTTGTTCGAAGCAAACCTGGTCAGGGGGAACTCTGTTGTGTCTGTGAACAAAGGGCTGTCTGGTGCGGTCGGGAAGATCGAATCAGATGCCGTCACAACCGTGGAAAGCTCTTCAGTTTCCGATTTCTCTAATTGTTGTAGCTCAGCGTATACGTAGTCGTTGGTATTGTTCACATAGGAAGCGAACTCCTCGCTCAAATATCCGTCTGCGGAAAATATAAAATAGTAAAGACCCAAAGGAACAGCTTTACTGGCTATCCCACTTTCTCCGGTAATTAGCTCAGAAGCGATAGATCCATTGCGCACTAAGATAATTTCAGCACCCGGAATTGGCAGCTTTGACCGTTCATCTACTACTTCTGCGGTTAGCTGAAAACTATTCTCCAAAGTAACATTTTTGTATTCAAAGCTCGGACAATCAGGGTTTGTGTCTTTCGGCAGCTGCTCGACGTATCCTTTTGTTTTGACGATTATCGGAACATCACTGCTGCTCACATGAAGTCGGAGCGTATGCTCGAAGTAGCCCGTATTTTTAGGGTTGAATTTGATTCGGATGTGCTCCTTTTGTCCGTTTTCAAGCGTCTTGTTTGAGAAGATAATGACGTAAGTGTCCGGGGCATCCATGCGGAAGACATATTCCTTTCTATCCGAACGGCTTACAATTTCAAGGTCGACATACCTTTGTGAGTTTTCCCGGATCAATTGGAAATCTGCTAGAGCTGAGCTTAATGAAACCTGGCCGTAACCGCTCATGAGACAGCACAGCAGGAGAATTTGAAATGTCAAGACTGCTCGACGCATCTTAATGTGTTTGAGGATGGTAAATGTAGTGAAGCGCTCCGAAGTATAACTAACGCATTGTTGGGGTTAATTATTTTCTGCGCAACAGGAGTTATCAACAATTGTTAATAACTGACGTTAAAAACGTATTAATAACTTGAAAGTAAAATGTTTGCAATTCAATAGTTACTTGGCGTATGTTTATAGAACCAAACGAGGGATAAAAGACTCACCAACGGGTGAGATTCTCCCGAGTACTGAATCGAGTAGTGAATTAATTAAAAGGGTACAAGACAGACGAAGAAAGTCTTGGATCTGAGAGAGCGAAGCTCCAAAAATATGCCACTATAATCTGATAGCTTGAAAGGGATATCGGTAGGCTCAGGGCTCTACGAGTGGAGTAGGATCTAGGTCTGAAACATTTCAGGAAGATGAGGCAGGTGAGGTAGGCTACTTCGTTAGCAAAACTGAACTTAAGTTGTCTTGATAAGTGTTAACCAAGCTGGTTTTTTCGGAAACTCAGTGTATGTCAACGGTTGTCGGAAAATTAGAAGTGAAAGCACAGCTCTTCGGAGAAGTGTGGAAGCCAAAGTCATAATAACAGTAGTTTGGGCATTGTGAGCTGTTTACAGCTCAGAGTGTAAAAGCGAGTACATTTCTTCCAGAACTGTTACTCGCTTTTCTGTTTTTATACCGTTCCAATTGCTCGCCCGTATTAAGTCAGCTCCGGATAGAACGGGGAAATTTGAGGCGCTAAGGAATCAGATTCAACCCGAAAAACACAGGAATTTAAAGAGCATTTCATTCACCGAGAGGAAGCGGCGAATAATTTTAATTTGCGCCAGATCTCAAGGAGTCGTCAAGAGCTAAAGAGAGAAATCGAAACCCAGGAGCGAAGAACCTGGGTTATTCGTTATTTTATTTCTAGTTTGATTATACCGTCGTGCTTTCCTTTCAGGTAAGCTTCAAGAACAAAACTATTGTTTGCAACATGGAAAATTCTGAATGGTTTGAACTGAAAGAGCTCAACTCCACGTACATTTTTGGGGTCCAGAACGGTGTGTCGCTCTGTTTTTCCTGATGTGTTGTTAATTTTGACTGCAGTCAAAATTCCACCCATTCCGTCTTTGTGTTTTGCTGGAGGCGTATCAAAATCAATATCGGCATTTTTGTTGTTGTCCAGAAACAAAATGTAATCAGAAGATTCACTTGGCATGTATTTGATGCTCATGCCACCCTTACCTCTAATGCCCGCCTGATCCTTAGGAATTTTGGCGTGCCACAGCAATGTGCCGTCCGCCGCAACACGGGTTACGATTGCGTGAGCGAAATGAAAGACAGTCTCTTGAGACATGCCGTATTGCTCTTTTGCGAACCAGCTTTGCTCTCCCACAAAAGTTGAGCTACCATCTGAATTGATGGTAAAATTCAATAGCTTGACGTCCGGGATGCCTGCTTTTCCTCCGGCCTCTCTTTTAGCGTTCTTTTTCTTTTGCCTTTCAGAGGCGTACAGATCAATGAACTCTTTAGAAAACTCATAATCGTTGGCAGCCAGCACCTTGCCGTTCAGGTCTGTGGTGAACTGGTAGATTCCATTCGTATTAAAGCTCAAGGAAGAGCTCCAGAACTTGTAGTCCATCCCATTAGCATAGTATCCTGCAAAATTTAGATTTCCATCTTTGTCTTCATTTACGTAGAATTCCTGAAATAAAAGATCTGCATTAATATCCAGTTTGAGCTGGACAGGTTTCCCATCAGTACCGATCTTAATCAGCTCAAACTTCTTTTGGGCAATTAGATACGCAAGCATACATGCCTCACCGTTTTTGGTGACGGCATAAGCCAAATTGTTCATCTCTTTTTCCGTATACGGCATCTTTACGTCGGTCCCCCATAATTTTTTCATTGACGAGTCGAAGACATAGAAACCCAATCGATCATAATTCTCAGCATCTTTTTTGCTCAGGGGCTTATTGCGGTAACGGATCAGCACCTTTGAATCATCGAAAGAAGTGAAAACTTCGAACTTTTTAGGGACATACAAACTTGGTCCGCCAAAACCAAACCCACCAGCAGTAAAAACGCTTTTCGTATTGACCGCTGGCATTTTAGTGGTAAATAATTTTTCTGCTGAATTAAATGTTCCATTCGTTACGTCGACCTCTCTTGAATAAACAGAGAATGTCTTTTCTTTTTTATTGTATGCTTCGAAGATGTAATACACACGCGCACCCACCTTCAACAGCTTGATCATCTTGCTGTATTTTGGGAAATCTGTGTATTCCTTCATGCTGATCTCAGTTACTTTTTCGACATCAAACAATTGAACGATGACTTCTTCGCCTCTCGATTTAACACTAAGTGCACGAGTAGCACTAATGCCAAGATACTCCTTGAATTTTGCGTCAACTACCTTGTACGGCTTGCCTGTGCTAATTGTAAAATCATCGGATAGTTTTACTTGAGCTTCTGTTGCAGAAAAATTGAAGATAAGAAGCGCAAGTAAAAAGAAATGGAGTCTATTTTTCATTGGATTAAAATTTTGTGGCGCCCAAGATACAAACTTCAGCCAACCAAATGAAACAATAGGTCAGAACCGTTAAGGATTAAGGCAGACCACTTTCACGTTAGAGTATTGCCCCCATCCAGCCAGCTATTTCAGAAGAGGGATGTCAGAGCTAAAAAGCAATGAACTCCTGAGGGTTGATCGAGTTGCCGTTATACCAGAGCTCAAAATGGAGGTGTGCTCCGGTAGACAATGATCCTGTATTGCCAACAATAGCAATGGGGTCTCCGGCCTGAACCTTATCTCCGACGGATT
>JAAZYJ010000218.1 GCA_014239715.1 Flavobacteriales bacterium | reverse complement strand
CTTGTAATTCAGTGGTAAATGCAGCCTTAACAAATTAAAAATCACCGCTATAGCCATTTGCATTCACTAACTTTATGCTGAAACGTCAAGGCACATCAAGAAATGAAAAGCACGTGGTCTAAAATAATTGCAAGCCTGTTGATCGCGGTAATATTCGCAGGAGCAACCTTTGCGGGGTATCTCTATTACCACCGGTATCATCCGTATGTTAAAGCACTCTCCCTAAAACTGGAGGATAACAACTACTATGATTGTACCGTCACGACCACTGATGCCCGTTATCTTACAACTATTGTCGACCGGGACAGCAATTCTCCTCATGTTGGTTTTTTTGCTCTTGGTGATGCGGGTACCGGCGAAGAATTGCAGCGTTCAGTCGCAGAACAAATGGCGAAGCACGCACAAAAGGATTCCATCTCCTTTATCTTGTTTTTGGGAGACAATTTTTATCCCAGTGGTGTTAGCTCTACCACAGACGATCAATGGGAAACCAAATTCGAAACAATCTATGATCAGCCTGCTTTACAGGTTCCGTTTTATGCCGTGCTGGGCAATCATGACTATGTGCTAAATCCTAAAGCTCAAATTGATTACACAAAGATCAGCGCAAGATGGCAAATGCCACACAATTACTATGATCGCATTATTGAGGTTGATTCAGGCGTTGTGCTCCACTTATTTGGCATTGATGCGAACATGTACCACTCCAATCGCACTGCATTTGATCAACAAATGGACTGGCTCGACAACCGCCTTGACTCTTCCGGCGCTGCCTGGAAGCTGGTATACGGCCACCACCCTATTCATTCCAGCGGCACCCATGGAGACAGTCCGTTCTTATTAGAGCACCTCCAACCGATCCTGTTAAAGCATGACGTTGACGTATATGTAAGCGGACACGATCATAATTTGCAGCTGCTGAAGCCCAGCGGCAATTTACATTATGTGGTGAGTGGTGCGGGAGGAAAAGACATTTACTCGATCAATTGGGACGAGCGAATGATCTTCGGACATGCCGGTCATGGATTCACAAGGTTTACGGTGTACAAACAGTTCCTGCAAATCGACTTCATCAACCACGTAGGTAAGAACGCTTTTTCCTACTCCATTCGAAAAGTCGGTTAACGGGTTACTGATCCGGTGATCAATTCTTCGGGCAAGTATTGTTGTGTGCTATACTTTGGTGGATTATACAGTCAATGGTTGAACCAAGAAGAGCGAAAACTGTATCAAAATAGATAGCGATCATTATATAACTGTTGGAAAACATAAAATAGGGATACTTTAACTACCAGCTGAATCCGATCAAAAAAATATAGCAGATGCACTGAGTAAACTCAAGACCGCTATCTTTATTCAGAAACGTGAAACAACTAATGAAAAAAACAATACGATGATCAAACAAAAATCTGACTTTGCAATCTACAATGTACTCCGATCATTCTATCCGGCCCTAACAGCTTTACTGGTTATTGCACTGTCTATTCCAACAGCTTCAGCTCAAAACCCGGAAAGGACGATAACCGTAAGTGGGTCTTATGAATATAACTTGTCCCCCAACGAAATAATCGTAAACATCAGTTTTCAAGAATATTTTTTAGATGAAATTGAAAAAAGTGAAAACAAAATTACGATCGAGACGTTAGAGCAAAATCTCACGGAATCAATACAAAAATCAGGCGTAAAGAGAGAAAAAATTACGACAGGAGCCGTGCAATTAGTGAGGCCATACATCAATGGTGTTTACTTAAAACATCGATTGCGAAAATCACTCCTTGTTTGTATTGGTGATACGGAAGAGTTTTCAAAACTTACAAGAACGCTTGAAGCTGATGGGTTATTTGATCTGGTGATCTCAGAGTTTTCCATAATAGAATACAGGCACACAGATAAAGACTCGTATTTAAAAGAAAGTAGAAGTCTGGCGTATAAAAACGCGTTTGAAAAGGCCCAGTCGATTTTATCTCAAAGCGGAGGTCAGCTTGGAAAAGTTATTAAAATAGAAGAAACGAGTAAATACCCCAATTCCTCGGGAAGCTTCTATTCAACGCATAATTCTTCCGGGGCATCGGGATTCAAACCAATCATCATCGCGTACGATCTAATGGTCACTTTCGAAATCGAGTAGAATATTCCGGACGCACTATTAAACTAACCCGATGGCTCGCACAATAATTCTATTCTACTTGTTCTCGCTGCAGGCACTAGCCTTAACGACATTTGCCCAGGAAATTGATGACCCAACTGAAGAATATGCAGATGCAGACGCTGCATTTTTTGCAATTGGCAGATATTATAAGAGCATTTCCCCGATTATAAACAAAATGCACGACTGGAAAGATTGGGAAACAAATTATGATTCGATTGCCAAATTTCAGCGAGCTGAAAAAATACAGGGAGGACAGGCGATCAATTTTATTTTCGAGGAATTTACGGATGATAATGGTGATCCCGTTGGAGATACCATTGAATATCTTCAGAACAACCTGCACTATTTAGATTACGATAATGATGGCTTTGAAGATCTGATATTTGAGCAGAAACTGAGTTATAGAGGTCATAGGATCAAAGTATACAGAGGTAATGGCGAGCATTATGAACTGGCATACAAATTCACCGGCATGATCGTTGCCATGAATAGAGATGAGAGCAATGGCGCCCTTCATTTGACCATCTATGATTATCCATGCTGCGATGGCTATGTCCACGTGTTACAATCATACATTCCTGTGATGAACAATGATACGATCCATTACCAGCTAGACCGGGTTGACAAATACGTGGAGTCGAATGTCAGGAGACTTAAAAATCTGCCTGAAAGCTTTATGACAGAAAAGTCTTTTAAAACAAAAACAGAGACTATGGTTTTATACAGAGCTGGCCGGCCGGTATTTCAAAAGTTTGAACCCGAATCAGGCCATCAAGAAAAATACAAGAATTTCCATCCCTTTGCCACCCTACCTGAAAACAGCGAAGGAATGGTCTTGTACGAGACTTTGGGACAAACCAATACAGGGAATGACACGCTGGTCTTTGTAAGATTCTCGGGAATATTGGACCAAACGAATTCAATTCGCCATCTGGTGAAGAAGAATTTTAATGAAAGTAGACAAAGGGATCATTCGCTCCAGACGTATTATTACGGCTGGATAGATAAAGAAGGTCTTGAAATT